>RFSP01000001.1 GCA_009923895.1 Betaproteobacteria bacterium
AGCACGATCGCCTTGCCCTGTGAGCACCACGGCGCGAATTTGCGGGTCTGCCTCCAGGGCCTTGACCACCGCGTCCAGACTCTGCGCCAATTCCGCGTTGACCGCATTGCGCGCCTCAGGTCGATTCAGCGTCACCACGGCGACATGCTCGGTGGGACAACGCAGCAAGACCGCCCCTTGATGAATTTCTGTGACTTTCATGCAGCAAGGTCTCTCAAACTGGCGCACCCGTTTCCCAAGACCTGAACATCACGTTCCAACACCACGGCGCGGAAAGCCCAGTCTCGATCTCCCGTGCGCCACAGGTCCACACGCAAGGTCTCGCCCGGGAACACTGGAGCGGTGAGCCTCGCACGAATCGAAGCCAGTTGCTTGGGATCATCGTCGCAGACTTTGTGCACCAATCCATAGCATGCCATCCCAAAGGTGGCCAATCCGTGCAAGATGGGACGTGCGAATCCCGCTCGAGCGGCCACGTGGGGATCGACATGCAGAGGATTGAGATCGCCGCTGAGTCGGTAGAGCAAGGCTGCATCGGGGCGAATCGGCCACTCCCACGTCAGATCGGGTGCACTGGTGGGTGTGGCCGGCAAGGGCGAAGCGGGCGGGTCTGTGCGTCCGCCGTCTTTTGAGAATCCGCCATCGCCCCGCAAAAACAGCACCTGCTCGGCCACCGCCACGAGCCTGTCGGTGCTCTCATCGTGCAAGGACTTCTCGACGTGCATGAGGGCACCCTTGCCCTCGCCCTTGTCCACCAATCGCAGCACACGGCTGCGACCAATTAACGTGCCTGCGCAAGGCAAGGGCTCATGCACCGTGACCGACTGCTCTCCATGGACCAACTTGAGGTAGTCGATGCCCAGATCGGTACGCTCTTTCATCCAAAATCCCGGAGACGCCAAGACCGCAGCCAGGGTGGGCAGGGCTTGAAGATCTTTCTCGTAGGTCAGACGCAATTGAGCCGGATCCAAAGGGTTGCGCCCCACCCCCAACCCCAAGGCATACAAGATGGTGTCTTTGGCCGTGTAAGAGTGGCGCACGTCGCCGCTGCGCCAAGCCAAGGTTTTTTCGTAGTCGATCATGAAAAGTGTGGTGGGCGATGGCCATCGCCGCGTTCACTCTCCTTTGATATTGGCTTCCTTCACAATCACCCCCCAGCTGGCGTATTCCTCGGCCAGTCGAGCGGCAAATTGCTCCGGCGTGCTGGGCGTGGCCGCAGCGCCCGCCGACTCGAACTTGGCTTGAACTTCGGGCATGGCCAAGACCTTGGTCACGGCGTCGTTGAGTTTGGCAATGACCTCTTTGGGTGTGCCTGCAGGGGCCAGCAAGCCAAACCAGACTTCTGCATTGAACCCAGGCAGCGTTTGAGCAATGGGCACCGCACCCGGCGCCAAAGGGGACGGTTGCGGTGAAGCAACCCCCAACAATCGCATCTTGCCTTCTTTGATGAAACCATTCATCTGTGATGACGTGGTGCTCAAGAGCAACTTGACTTCACCCGTCAATACCGCTTGCGCTGTGGGCGCCTGCCCTTTGTAGGGAATGTGGTTCATCTGCAAGCCCGCACGCTTGGCGAACAGTTCGGTGGCCAAATGTCCAAACGAAGCCGGGCCTGCCGTGGCGTAATCGACCTTTCCCGGATTGGCCTTGGCCCAGGCGATGAACTGCGGCACAGTCTGCGCAGGCACGGCAGGGTTGATGACCATGACCATGGGCTGCAGGGACAGCATTGAAACGGGCGCGAAGTCTTTGAGTGGTGAGAATCCTGCGTCCTTGGTCACATGCGGTGAAATCACCAGTCCGTTGTTGGGCATGACCAAGGTGTAGCCGTCGGCCGGCGCTCGAGCCACCAGCCGTGTTCCCAGAAGCGCCGAAGCGCCGGGCTTGTTGTCCACCACCACCTGCTGGCCCAAAATCTTTTGCATGGGCTCTGCAATCACCCGTGCCAAGACATCGGTGGTGCCCCCGGCCGGATACGGAACGACAATGGTCACTGGCTTGTTCGGGAAAGATTGCGCGCCCGCACCGAGGACCACACCAGCCAACAAGAGGCCCCAAGCCCACCGAGCCTTCTTGAGCGCGCCAGCGACATGATAAATGCGGCCAGGAATCTGAATGTGCATGAGATGTCTCCTGATGTGGTTGGTTGTCTTCATGAAGAACGCTTGACGAACAGCGTACCGGCTGCCAACGCCTCTTGAACGGCAGCTTCATCACAACCGAGTGTACGCAGCAAGTCGGGCCCGTCTGCGCCCAGATCGGGGACCCGGTTACGGGCTTGAGCCACCGTGCGCTGGAATCGAAATGCCGGGTTGGTGACTTTGAAAGGGCCCGAGCCATCGTCAATCGACTGCAAGACGTCTCTCTCGACGATGGGGGGTGCTTGCATGGCTTCTTTGATCGTGAAATACCTCGAACAGGGCACACCCCCCTGGTTCATGATGGCCTCACATTCTTCGGCACTGCGATCACCGGCCCACTCATCCAGCAGCGCCATCAATTCACCCCAGTGGTGCTCACGGGCATGCACATTGGCAAATCGATCGTCGCTCAACCACTCGGGGTGACCCACTGCACGCGCCAAAGCCTCAAAGTTATTTTGGCTGACAGGTGCAATCAGCAAGAACCCATCGCGGGCCTTGGTGGGCTGATACAGAGGCCGGCGACGCTCCGCAGGAAATTGGGCTTCTTGGCTCTCATACACCAGCAGGCCCAGCATGGCGTCCATCAAGGACACATCCACATGATCGCCCTGCCCTGTGCGGGCTGCCCGGTAAAGAGCCGCCTGAATCGCCCCAAAAGCAAGCGATCCACCCAACACATCTGCCACAAAGATCCCGTTCTTCAAGGGCCTCTCAATGCCGTCTTGATAGTGCAAATTGGCCAGATCAAAGCCGCTGGCCGCATGCAGCACCGGCGCGTAGGCGCTACGTCCTGCCCAAGAGCCTGTCTGTCCAAATCCGGAAATCGAGCAATACACCAACTTGGGCTGCAGTGCCGCCAAGGTGTCATAGTCCAGCCCCAGGCGTTTCATCACGCCGGGTCTGAAGTTCTCGACCACCACGTCGGCGGTGCTGACCAATTGTTTGATCAATGCAATCGCCTGCGGCTTCTTCAGGTCCAACGCCAAGCTCTTCTTTCCACAATTCAACTGCGCAAAGTAAGTGCTGCGACCTTTGCGGCTTGGCGGTCGAGAGCGAATGTGGTCGCCCGTGGGTGACTCAATCTTGATGACTTCGGCCCCCAAATCTGCCAGCAGCCGAGTGGCGTAGGGACCGGACATCATGGTGGTGAAGTCCAGGACTCGCACGCCATCGAGCGCGCCCGGACGTTGAGGCGTATTCATGCGGTCGGGCTCAAACCAAAGTGGATTCAGACACGGCCAGGCTGGCCAATTGGCCGCCGCCCAGAGCGTCCAGATAGTCTGTCTGGGTGGGTGCCCCATGGACATACTTTTGCAGATAGGCCGCAAAACCCGACTCGGTGGCACTGGCTTTGACGTATTCAGCCAAATGACGCTCATCCGATCGATAAGCCGTCGGCGATGCCGTGGGGTGTGCCCCCCACGGCACCTCCACCACCGCATCCACCATGGCCGCTGGCAATTTGGTGAGATGGTTTTGTCGGCGTATGGTGTCCGTAGAGACGATGCGATCGACCTGCACGATCACGCGCTTTGACGCCTGCGCCAGCATCGCATCAAAGAAAGGCGAGGCCAAATGTTGCACATTGCCGAATTCGTCTGCCTGTTGGGCGTGGATGAAACACACGTCCGGCCGGATGGCTTTGGCCGCCAACATCTTGCGCTCGCCCGCCACGGCCGGGATTTCAAGATAGTAGTCAGGCGCATGTTTGGGCAGATCGGTGCCCAGGTCCGGTATGGGGTTCCAAGGCAAGTCGCAGATGGCGGCTCGCAAGCCACCGGCGATGGCGGGGCCGTCGAGGTCGACCACCTCCAGCGTGCCCGCTTCTGCCCTGCGGCGGAAATGGGGTGCCAGGCCAAATTGCTCAAAGCTGATGAACACACACGCAGTACGCCGCACGCACCCCGCGCCGATGAGCATGTCTGGCGCGATGGAGCTGGGTGCCGGAATGAGATCCAGATTGCGCGCGCCCTTGCGAATGAGCGCCCGCACCAGGGCCATGGGCTGGGCATTGAAGATCCAGCCCCCCAACCCCAGAGAAGCACCGTCCGGCACACTGGCCACGGCCTCCTCAATGGAAACAATTTTGTTGTGACTCATGGGGCTCGATCCTGTCAGGGAAACTTGCGTTGCAAGGTGCCGCGTACATCCACCCGCGTGCGCAAGAGATTCAATTCTTGTTCGGTGGGCCACATCGTCACGGGGGGTGTGCCCTTCACCAACAGATCAAACCCTGTGGCGTCTTGCACCTGTTGCAGACTCACCCCGGGGTGCAAAGACCGAATCCGCATGGCTTTGCTCTGAGGCTCAAAGTCAAACACACCCAAGGGCGAGACGACGAGCTTGGGTCCCCCGGGGGGCAGGCCCGCCCGCTCTCTCGAGTCGCCCCCTTGCAAGTGACCCGCGCCGCAGATGAAGTCCACCCGCGGACGAAACGCACTCTTGTCATGCCGTGTCAGCACCACATAGAAGCGCTTGGCCAGTCCGCACAGCGCACTGATGCCGACCGTTCCAGGTCCACGCACCTTCGGTCGCGCACGATCACCCACCACCACAGTATTGATGTTGCCAAAGCGGTCCACCTGGAGCGCCGACAAAATGGCGAAATCAAAGAAGTGGATCTTCCAGTCGATGAAGTCGATCATGTTGGGAAGATCCATCCATGACTCTGACGACTCGATGTTTTCAAAGTCCGCCGTGGACAACAAGTGATCGCGCTGCGGGTTGACCATGCCCCCGGGCCCTGAGACCCACCAAAGGCGAGGGGCCTGCATTTGGCGGGCCAAATTGCAAGCCGCCAATTGGATGTCGGAGTTGGTGCCGATGATGACTTTTTCACCATCGGCCATGTCGCGCGCCAACAAGACCGCCAAAGTCTCTCCGAGAGCAGGGGCCGAGGCTGCGGGTGCGATATTTGGTTGAACCATTGGGCAATGGTACGCGTTGCCCCCCGACCCTGTCAACCCGGTCGGACTCGCAGTTGCGGCCGCTGTCAGGCCTTGGCCAACGCGCTGGACTTGGCGCGGGCTCTGGGCCGGGTCCCAGACGCCCCCCTGACTGGTGCTTTGGCCTTTTTCGACGCGGCCAGCTCGCTCTCCACCATGGACAGGTAGCTGCGCTGCAGCCGCTTGAGGCTGCTTTCCATTTCAGCCACAGCACCTTCCACATCACCCGCTTCCATGTGCTTCATGAAGCGACGCCGAGAAGGCAACACATAGGCATTTTGGTAGTCGCCGATGGAGCGAACAAACATCAGCAACACCGACAACACGCCATCCATCACGATCACCATGATGGGATTGCCCGTCATGCGGGCCAGGATGCGGTGAAAGTTCAAATGCTGCTCAACGCGGCTGTCAAAGTCGCCCCGCTCAAACGCCGCCTGCGCTTCGTCGATGTTGCGGTGGAGTTCCGCCAAATCTTCGGCGGTGGCCCGGCGGCAAGCCTCACGCACGATGATGGACTCCAGCCAAATTCGCGCCTCTGTCAGCTGCGCGGGGTGAATGGAGCCCACACGATACAAATCCAACAAGCCGTTGACGATGGCCTCGCCGCTTCGCTCACTGATGAAGGCCCCACCGCTGGCGCCTTTTTGCAGCCGAATCAGCCCGGCATGCTCCAATGACCGCAGGGCCTCTCGCAAAGTGTTGCGCGAAACGCCAAATTGCTCCGACAGCGCACGCTCCGAAGGCAGGCGGCTGCCCACTTTGAGGCGGCCTGCGGCCAATTCATTGCGGATCTGCGCGGCGATCTCTTCAAACGCCCGTGCCGAGCGGATGGCCTGAAATCCGACCGAAGCCGACCGAGACTCAGCGCCCACAGACCGTTCAGGGGTGCGCAGCAACGTGCGCGTTGTGCGTTCAGCCACCGGAGTGCTCCTTCAATCCCATGATGCACAAGAGGGTGACCCAGATGATACGCCTGCGACAATACGGTCCATGCTCCACCATCCAGACCGCGTCATTCCCCTCTCCGGAGCCACCAACTTTCGTGACCTGGGTGGCTACAGCGGCCTCCAAGGGCGCCGTGTTCGTTGGCGGCGATTGTTTCGCTCCGATCATTTGGCCGGTCTGAAGTCCGATGACCATGACACCCTCTATCGCCTGGGTCTGAAACGGGCCTTCGACTTTCGAGGCGTGAGCGAAAGGGCGCAAGCGGCCTATGAGGTGCCGGGTCTCTCACAGGTCTCTTTGGCCATCGAGCCTGCCGTGGTTCAAAAAATGCAGGACGTGGCGGCGGCCGGGAAGACGCTGACAGGACCGGTGGTGACCGAGTTGATGAAAGACCTCTACCGAGGTCTCGCCGCAGAACGCATGACCGCCTTTGCGCAACTGTTTGAGCATCTGCTGGCGGTCGATGAGCCGGCCGTCTTCCATTGCACAGCCGGCAAAGACCGAACCGGATTTGCCGCCGCTTTGATCTTGGAGGCCTTGGGCGTGTCCCGCGAGGACATCATGCAAGACTACCTGCTGACCAACACCTTGTACCGCCACCCCATCCCGGCAGAATCAAAAACGCCGGCAGAGGCCTTGGCCGTGCTGTGGACCGTGCAGCCCGGGTTTTTGCAAGCGGCGTGGGACACGATCGACCGCGCTCACGGCGGATTTGACAACTTCCTGCACCGCCATTTGGGCGTGAGCCCCAGTGCGCGCGAACTGCTTCTACAGAGGTATCTGGACCCCCTCGCTTAGCGGCTCGGCTAGAGCAGCAGGGCCAGTCGCTCCAGGATGAGCACCGCAAAAAAGCCCAGGGCAGCGATGACCGTCCATTTGATGACAATGAATCCCCACTGGCGCCACTGAGGGGCACCGGTGGAGACATACATGGCAAAACACAGCACCCCTGCCACCATCAACAAGCCAAATACCAAGCGCAGTAGCAACATGGGCAGGGGGCCAGGCTACCAGGCCGGCGCAAGCTCAGCCAGCCCCGGTGGGGCCAGCGTCTCGTCTTCGAAGGTCGTCACTTCGTAGGCGGATTCGTCGGACAGCAGCTTTCTCAAAAGCTGGTTGTTGAGGGCATGTCCACTCTTGAACGCCGTGTAATGCGCCAGCATGGGTTTGCCCGCGATGTGCAAATCTCCAATGGCATCCAGGATCTTGTGCTTCACAAACTCGTCGTCGTAGCGCAGGCCTTCGCTGTTGAGCACCCGATGCTCATCGACCACGATGACGTTGTCCATGCTGCCGCCCAACCCCAGCCCGCGTGCACGCATCATTTCCACGTCTCGCGTAAAGCCAAAGGTTCGTGCGCGGGCAATGTCACGCTTGTAGCGCCCTGACCCCATGTCAAAGGTCACTCGCTGACCTGTGGCGTTGAGCGCGGGGTGGTTGAACTCAATTTCAAAGGTCAAGACATAGCCGTCGTGGGGCTCCAACCGCGCCCACTTTAGCGAGGGGCCCTCGCCTTCGCGGACCTCCACGGTCTTTTTGACGCGCAAAAACCGCTTGGGTGCTTTTTGCAATTCAATGCCTGCGCTTTGCAGCAAAAATACAAAGCTGGAGGCGGATCCATCAAGAATCGGAACCTCTTCGGCCGTGATGTCGATGATGAGGTTGTCAATGCCCAAGCCGGCACACGCAGACATCAGGTGCTCAATGGTCTGCACCTTGGGCGCATCGGGATCCCCCTGCGGGCTGATGGTCGAGGCCATTCGTGTGTCGCTGACCGCGGTGGCCTGCACAGGAATGTCCACCGCACTGGGCAGGTCCACGCGACGAAAAGTGATGCCGCTGTCGGGCGGCGCGGGGCGCAAGGTGAGCTCCACCTTTTGTCCGCTGTGCACGCCCACACCCACAGCACGGGTCAGGCTTTTGATGGTGCGCTGCGCAATCATGGCGCTATTGTCCTCGATCCAGATCCCACTGGCTGGGATGCCATCCGCCCAACGCCCACTTGGCCAAGGCCGACGTGGTCAAAAAGAGCAGGACACCCGTGACCGCAATCAGGGTCAGGGCCGCAAACATGCGGGGAATGTTCAATTGGTATCCCGACTGCAGAATCTGGTAGGCCAGGCCCGTGCCCGCCCCTCCAGCACCCGCCACGAATTCCGCCACGATGGCCCCAATGAGCGACAGTCCAGCACTGATGCGCAAGCCGCCAAAGAAATAGGGCAATGCCGACGGAATGCGCAAGCGCCACAGCACCTGCCAGCGGGAGGCCCGCTGCAGACGGAAATAGTTCATCAACCCCACGTCCACACTGCGCAAGCCCAAGGTGGAGTTGGAAATCACGGGAAATATGGCGGCCAGGGTGGCACACCACACCAGTGCCCAGGTGGTGTCCTTCACCCAAATGATCACCAAAGGCGCCACGGACACGATGGGGGTGACTTGCAACAACACGGCATACGGGAAGAACGCCCGCTCCAGCCAGCGGCTTTGCACAAAGGCCAGCGACACGCCCACGCCCAACACCGTGGCCACGGCCATGGCCAGCAAGGTGATGTGCAGGGTATTGCGCCAAGCAGCCACCAAGATCGGCCAGTCCTGCACCAAAGCCTCCACCACGCGTTCGGGAGAAGGCACGAGATAGACGGGAATCTCCCACGCCAAGACGGCGGCTTGCCACAGGCCCAGCAAAGCCATCCCCACCAGCACCGATGGGCCCACACGGCGTGCGAGGTTCATGACCATGGTCCAGCGAGGCCGTTCAAGCCAGGGCCATTTCTGGCCCGCCCACGCTCGCCTCCAGCAAAAGATCTTGCAAGCGTTTGGCCCAAGCGTTGAATTGCGGTGTCATGCGAAATGAGGGGTCCCTGGGGTATGGCGCGTCCACCGCAACCTCGGCCACCACGCGGCCCGGGCTGGCCGCCATCACCACCACCCGCTGCGACAAGTACACCGCCTCGACAATCGAGTGGGTGACAAAAAGAACCGTGAGCTTTCTGGACGACCACAACTGCAGCAATTCGCTGTCCAACCGAGATCGGGTGATCTCGTCCAACGCAGAAAAAGGTTCGTCCAACAGCAGCAAGGTCGGGTCGGTGGCCAAGCTGCGCGCGAGTGACACGCGCATGCGCATGCCGCCGGACAGCTCGTGCGGTCGATGGCGCGCAAAGGCCTCCAGCCCCACGCCTTTCAATGCGGCTTGCACACGGGGTTGTGATTTTTCTCGGGGCATCCCCGCCAGGTCCAGCGGCAGCCTCACATTGGCTTGAACGCGTGCCCACGGCATGAGGGTGGGCTCTTGAAACACAAAACCCAAGCGTTGATCTGATCCGACCTCCACTTGGCCCTGGCTCGGCGAAAGCAGACCGGCCACCATGTGCAGCAAGGTGCTCTTGCCACATCCGGAGGGCCCCAGCAAGGTCACAAATTCGCCCGGCGCCACCCGCAAGTCCACAGGCATCAGCGCTTGTGTGCCGTTGGGGTAGACCTTGGCAGCCGAAGTCACGCGAATGGCCGCGGCGCCGTCTTCCTCCCCCCGATCGATCACCTTGCGATCCTCCCGCTCAGGGCATGACCTTGAGATTTTTCACAAATTCGAGGGTGTAGGTCCGCTTGAAGTCCACTTTGGTCGGATCCAAGAGCTTCAACGACACCATGATGTCGTAGGTCTTCTTCAGCCGCTCTTCGGTCATGACCCCAATGCCCAACTTGGCGGCATCGCCCCCCGACACCAGCCCGGTCTCGTTCATCATCTTGATGCCATGAGCGATGAGATCGTCAGTCATGTTGGGGTTGTCTTTCTTGATCAGCGCGTTGGCAGCCGAAGGGTCCCCTTTGAGATAGCTCTTCCATCCTTCCATGCTGGCTTTGACAAAGGCCGCCACCGCTTTGGGACGCTTCTTGATGGTGTCTTCCATGCACACGATGGTGGTGGAATAGGGGGGCCACCCATGGTCGGCCATCAAGAGCGCTGTGGGCTTGAACTTGGCCTGCTTTTCAATGGCGTACGGCTCGCTCGACAAATACCCCTGTTGCACGGTATTTTTGTCAGCAATGAAGGGCTGGACGTTGAAAGTGTAGGGGCGCACCTGCGAATCGGACAACCCGTAGACGCTTCGCAGCCAAGGCCAGAAATTGGTGTTGGCGTCAGAAGAGATCAAAATGGTTTTGCCCTTGAGGTCTTCCATTTTCTTGAAGACCTCGGGGTGACCAATCATGACCTCGGGGTCTTTTTGGAAGGCGGCAGCGACGGTCACGGCACGCACCCCTTGCTCGTGCACCTTCATGGTTTGCACGTCGTAACCCATGTAGCAATCGGCCTGGCCCGCGGCCAGCAACTGCAAGCCATTGACCTGCGGACCGCCCATGCGCAAGGTCACATCCAGTCCGGCTTTCTTGTACAGGCCTTGGGCCAAAGCTTGATAGAAGCCGCCGTGCTCGGCTTGCGCAAACCAATTGGTGAGATAGACGAACTTTTCTTGGGCAAGGGCAGCCGAGGAGAGAGAGGCTGAAAAAGCCGCCACGAGACCGATGAAAAAGGGGCGATTCATGATGCTGAACCTCAACATGCGTGGGGGACGCATTGTGCCCAATTTCAGAAAAGTTCGCCGAAGTTCGCTGCAAATTGCAGCGAACTTCCCCCTAGATATTGAAATCCTCAGTCTGCTTGCTTGCGCAGGAAGGCGGGAATTTCAATCTCGTCCATGCCGCTGTTGGCCAAAGTCTCCACTTTGGTGCGTGCATTGCGCCACACACTGGGTGTTTGAAGACCTTCATAGCTTTGCGCGGGCATGACCGGGGCGGCGCCGGAACCCGCCGGCGTCGCGCCCATCATCGCCGCGCCTCCCATGACAGGCATGGCGTCGCCAGTGCCCGTGGCCAACATGGGCTGGGCCATCGGGTTGCTGACCACCGTCAACGGGGCTTGCATGCGACGTGCGCCAGAGGACAGACCGGTGGCAATCACGGTCACGCGCAGTTGATCGCCCAGGCTCTCGTCAAATGCGGCGCCGTAGATCACGTGGGCATCATCGGCCGCATACAGGCGGATGGTGTCCATGGCGACCTTGCTCTCGCGCAACTTGAAGGTGTCCTTCGTCGCTGCAATGAGGACCAGCACGCCGCGAGCACCGGAGAGGTCGATCCCCTCAAGCAAGGGGCAAGCCACAGCGGCTTCGGCGGCCTTCTTGGCACGGTCAGGTCCGGTGCCGGTGCCGGTGCCCATCATGGCCTTGCCGGGTTCGCTCATCACCGTCTTGACGTCTTCAAAGTCCACGTTGACCAATGCATCCATGTGGATGATGTCGCTGATCCCGCCCACCGCATTTTTCAGCACGTCATTGGCGTGGGCAAAGGCGGCCTCCTGGGTCACGTCGTCTCCCATGACTTCCAACAGCTTCTCGTTGAGCACGACGATGAGGGAGTCCACATTGGCCTCCAACTCCGCCACGCCTTGGTCGGCCTGCTTGCGGCGCCGGGGTCCTTCAAAATCGAAAGGCTTGGTCACCACGCCCACCGTCAGAATGCCCATTTCACGGGCCACGCGAGCAATGACTGCGGCAGCGCCGGTGCCCGTCCCACCCCCCATGCCAGCAGTGATGAAGAGCATGTTGGCCCCTTCAATGGCGCCCCGGATGTTCTCTACGGCATCTTCCGCAGCGGCCCGGCCCACTTCAGGTTTACCCCCGGCACCCAGGCCTTTGGATCCCAGCTGAACCAAAGAAGTCGCGCTGCTGCGATTGAGCGCCTGCGCGTCGGTATTGGCCACGATGAAGTCCACCCCTTCAACGCCCTGGTCGATCATGTGCGCCACAGCGTTGCCACCGCCACCGCCCACACCGATCACCTTGATCGTTGTTCCTTGGTCGAACTCTTCGATCATTTCGATTGCCATCTCTCTCTCCTTGTCTTCAGCAGTTGCCATTCAAAGTTACAAAAACCGGTGATTTCGCGCCGTCATTCGACGTTGTCACAGCCATCACCCTCTAGAAATTCCCCAAAAACCAATCTTTCGCACGAGACATCACAGTCTTCATGGACCCAGCCTGTTGCGCCGCCTTCACGCCTCGGCTGCGTGCGATGCGCGCCTCTTCAAGCAAACCCATGACCGTGGCCGACCGCGGATTGGCCACCATGTCATAAAGCGCTCCTGCGTAAGTGGGCTGCCCCGTTCGCACGGGCTTCAAGAAGATGTCTTCACCCAGCTCGATCATCCCAGGCATGGTGGCCGAGCCACCCGCCAGCACGATGCCGCTGGACAAACGCTCTTCAAAGCCACTGTCGCGAATGACTTGGTGCACCAGCGAGAAGATTTCTTCCACCCGCGGCTCGATCACGCCCGCCAGGGCCTGCCGACTCAACAGGCGCGGCGCACGGTCGCCCAGACCCGGCACTTCGACTTGCTCTGCGGGGTCGGCCAAGAGCTGTTTGGCCACGCCGTACTCCACCTTGATTTCCTCGGCGTCTTTGGTGGGCGTGCGCAAAGCCATGGCAATGTCGCTGGTGATGAGGTCTCCCGCAATGGGAATCACCGCCGTGTGTCTGACCGAGCCTTCGGTGTAAATCTGAACGTCAGTCGTCCCTGCCCCAATGTCCACCAGGGCCACACCCAGTTCTTTTTCGTCGTCGGTGAGCACGGCAGCCGCGCTGGCACTGGGATTGAGCACCAGCCGCTCGACCTCCAGTCCGCATCGGCGCACACACTTGACAATGTTCTCAGCCGCGCTTTGAGCTCCGGTGACGATGTGGACACGCACCTCTAAACGGCTGCCACTCATGCCAATGGGCTCTTTGACTTCGTGACCGTCGATGACGAATTCTTGCGGCTCCACCAGAAGGAGACGCTGGTCGTTGGGAATGTTGATCGCCTTGGCGGTTTCCACCACACGGGCCACGTCGGTCGTTGTGACTTCGCGATTGTCGCGCACGATGACCATGCCCGTCGAGTTTTGTCCGCGAATGTGGCTGCCCGTGATGCCGGTGTACACACTGGCAATCTTACAGGCCGCCATCATCTCCGCCTCTTTCAAGGCCTGCTGAATGCTCTGAACGGTGGCATCGATATTGACCACCACGCCCCGTTTGAGGCCGTGGCTGTTGGCCACGCCCAAGCCGGCAATCCGCAGTTCTCCCCCGGCGACGACTTCTCCCACCACCACCATGACCTTGGAGGTGCCGATATCAAGTCCCACAACGAGGTCTTTGTATTCCTTGGCCATAAGCGTCAATCTCCTCGTGGCAGCAGGCAGGGGGACCCTGCCAGATCTGCGCCGATATTGGAAAAAATAAGGATCCAGCGATTCATTCAGGGGCTCCTGCGCAAGCCCGACGGGGGCACTTGGGTGGTCACGCCTTGCATTCGAACAGCATACCCTTCAGGGTGACGCAAATCTGCCGACACGAACCGGCTTCGAAACTGGCGCGTCACCTGGGAAATGGTGCGGACAAAGCGATGGGTGCGCGACACCACTTCCTCGTCAGAGCCGCGTCCCAATTCAATGCTTCCGCCGCCGTCCAAGTCGATTCGCCAGGACCCCCGTCCCGACAAGGCCAGACGCTCAACAGACCGGTCCAACTTGCTCATGAGGGGCTTGAGCTGCTGAAACATGGCCCACATCCGGGGCGCGGTGCCCTCTGGCCCAGACAGCAAGGGCAGGCCTTCGTCTTCCACATCGCCCACATTGGCTTGAAACACCTCGCCAAAATTGTTCACCAAGCGGTCGTCGCCGTTGTCGCTCTCCCACAACGCCACCGCGCGGTGCTCTTCAAGCCGCGCTGCCAAGGCGTGCGGCCACACCCTGCGCACCACCGCCGTACGGACCCAAGGCACCCCTTCAAAAGCCTTTTGCGCGGCCTGCAAATCCAAGGTGTAGAAGTTCCCTGAAAGCTTGGGCATGACCACGGCCCGTACGGTGGGCACACTGCTGCGCGCGAGCTCACCTTCGAGCTGAATGCCCCGCACTGCAAACCACGGTGCTCTGACCAGCCAAGCCAGACCGGCGGCCACCAGAACCGCAGCCAGCAGTCCCAGCACGGCAGCAGAGACCCCGTTCATCAGGCGAATGTCCAAGGGCACAGACGGACGGCTCAAGGTGACCATCAGGACTGTCCCCCGTGCGAGGCGTGGTGGGCGGGGTGATCCAAAGCCGCATCGGCCAGCAATCGCAGGCACAGTTCTTCGTAGCTGATACCCGCCGCCTTGGCCGACATCGGAACCAGCGAATGGCTGGTCATCCCGGGAGACGTGTTCATCTCCAGAAGGAAGGGCTTGCGATCGGAGGCCCTGACCATCAAGTCGGCCCGGCCCCAACCCCGACAGCCCAGGGTTCGATACGCCGCCAAAACCAAGCGCTGTATCTCGGCCTCTTCTGTGGCGCTGAGCCCACTTGGGCAGTGATACTGCGTCACGTCGGTGAAGTACTTGTTTTGGTAGTCGTAGGCGCCTTGAGGCGCGACGATCCGCACCACCGGCAGGGCTTGCGCTTGGGCGCCCGTGCCCAAAACAGGGCACGTCACCTCGTCGCCTTCGATAAATTCTTCACACAACACTTCGGTGTCGTAGCGTGCGCTCAGGGCCACCGCCTCGGCCATCTGGGAGTAGCCTTCGACCTTGGTCACACCGATCGAAGATCCTTCGTGAGGAGGTTTGACGATCAGCGGCAACCCCAAGGCGTCAGGCACGGTTCTGACCACCTCTTGCGTCTGTCGTTCGGCAGCCAAACAGATCCAGCGAGGCGTCGACAAGGATTCCGATTGCCACACCCGCTTGGTCATCACCTTGTCCATGGCGATCGCGCTGGCCATCACCCCAGAACCTGTGTAGGGGATGCCCAACCATTCCAATGCGCCTTGGATCGAGCCGTCCTCGCCATAGCGCCCGTGCAAGGCGATGAAGACGCGGTCAACCCGCTCCTGCTTGAGGTCTTCCAAAGGCCGCTGGGCAGGATCAAAAGCCATGGCCTTCACGCCCGACGATTGCAGGGCCGCCAACACGCCTGCCCCCGACATGAGCGACACCTCACGCTCGGCACTGAGCCCGCCCATGAGCACGGCCACTTTGCCCAGGCGAGCCACGTCGATGCTCATGCGCGCACCCACCTTTCCAGCTCGTCAGCCACGCGTTCAGCGGCGTGCGGCTTGGCCAGGGCACGGGCACATTCAGCCATCGTCAACAACTGATTTCGACTCCAGCCTTCCATCAGTTCGCGCAAGGTCTTGGGGGTCAGTTGGTCTTGGGGCAGGTGAACGGCCGCGCCGTGCCGTGCCATCCACAGGGCGTTGTCTCTTTGATGAGACGTGGTGCTCACCACCAGCGGCACCAGGACCGAAGGCACCCCTGCAGCGCACAATTCACTCACCGTGACAGCGCCTGCGCGGCAGATCACCACATCACAGTCCGCCAAGGCCTGCGCCATATCGTCTATGAAGGGCCGCACATCGGCTTGCACTTGGTGCTGCTCATAGGCCTGGCGCACCTGATCGGCGTGGGCCGAACCGGCCTGGTGCAACACCCGGGGGCGCGCCCGCTGCGACATTTCGGCCAGGGCGGCGGGCACGACGTCGTTGAGCGCCTTGGCCCCCAAGCTTCCGCCCAGCACCAGCAACTTCAGGGGGCCTGATCGGGCCTCCCACCGCGACTGCGGCGTCGGGATGGCTTCGATTTCTTGACGCACCGGGTTGCCGGTGACGATGGCCTTGTCCACCCGCTGAGAGACGGCGCCTTCAAATCCAAACACCACCCGTTGAGCCAGCGGCATCAAGGCGCGGTTGGACAACAACAATCCGGCATCGGCATTGACCAAGACCAAGGGCTTGCGCAGCAACGCGGCCATGAGCCCTCCGGGAAAGCAGACGTAACCGCCCATGCCCAGCACCACATGGGCCCCGCGTCGCCGCAGCACCTGAAAGCAACGCACCAGCGAGGCCAGCAACTTGAAGACGCCGGTCACGGTGTGTCGCCATCCTTTGCCCCGCAAGCCTGAAAAGTCCACCGTGTCCATCTCAATGCCCGTGGGCGGCACCAAGCGGTTTTCCATGCCATGGCGGGTTCCCAGCCAGCTCACGCTCCAGCCACGGCGCTGCATTTCACGCGCCACCGCCAAGCCCGGGATGATGTGTCCCCCAGTTCCTGCGGCCATGACCACCAAATGACTCACAGTCGCCCCCCCCTCATCAAGGAGCGATTCTCCATGTCGGCCCGCACCACAATGGCCACAGCCACCAAATTGAGCAAGATGGCTGAGCCGCCGTAACTCATCAAGGGCAAAGTCAGTCCTTTGGTGGGGAGCACGCCCAGGTTGACGCCCATGTTGATGAAGGACTGAAAGCCAAACCACACCCCAATGCCCTGCACCATCAGGCCTGCAAAGACGCGGTCCAGTGCAATGGCCTGACGACCGATGGCCACAATGCGGCGGGTGAGCCAGAAGAAGGTGATGATCACGGTGGCCACACCGATAAAGCCCAGCTCCTCACCAATCACAGCCAAGAGGAAGTCGGTGTGGGCCTCGGGCAGGTAATGGAGTTTCTCCACCGAAGAACCCAAGCCTTGACCGAAGATTTCACCGCGTCCAAATGCAATCAACGAGTGCGTCAATTGATAGGCCTTGCCCTGTGCATAGGCGGGATTCCAGGGGTCCAAATAAGCCAAGATGCGGGTGCGTCGCAAGTCATCAAAGGCAATGATCAGCGCAAAGGCGCCAATGGCCATGGCCGCGATCAAGAAGAACATGCGGGCGTTGACGCCTCCCAAGAAAAGCACCGCCATGGCGATCGTGGCAATCACCAAGAACGCGCCCATGTCAGGTTGCCGAAGCAGCAAGACGCCCACAAACAACACAGCCAATGCCATGGGCCAGACCGCTCGAACAAAGTTCTCACGGGCCTCCATCTTGCGCACCATGTAGCTGGCTGCATACATGGCAATGGCCAACTTGGTGAACTCAGAAGGCTGGAAATTCATGATGCCCAAGGGAATCCAGCGCCTCGAGAAATTCACCACCTTGCCAATGAAGGGGATCAACACCACGATCAACAGCACGATGGAAATGAGAAAGACAATCCGGGCGTGCTTTTCCCAAAACGAAATGGGCATCTGCACCACCGCCAAAGACACCACCGATGCCAAAGCGATGAACAGGACATGCCGCGATAGGAAATAAGTGGGAGCGTATCGAGAGAACTTGGGGTTGTCGGGCAAGGCCACCGAGGCCGAATACACCATCACCACACCCAACATGACGAGTGCCACCACCACGCCCACCAAAGCCTGGTCAAAACCGGCCATGCGGGTCACACGGTCGGTGGCGCGATCAAGGCCATCGCGCACCGGTGCCGCTCCATGGACCTCCGATGCACGATTTCGCGCATCCCACCAGGACTTCAAGCCTTGAATCGACAAGCGAGTCGACAAGCGAGAGGTCAACGACGCGCTCATGCGGCCTCGCTCGCTTTCGCACTGCCACGTGCATCGCGCAGGGCGTGCAGCATCGGGGCCAAAGGACAGCCCAACACACTGCCCAAGGTCAATGCCGTCAAGGCAGACAGCACCGTCGCCGCCTGTTGTTGCGAATCGTCCGTCCAGCCCGACAGGGCCTGCGAAGGCATCAATCGCTGCAAATGGATTTCAGAGGCCTCGTCCTTGCGCTTTCGCAGGCCGTCATCATCGGAGATGGCCCGCACCAACCACCGCATACCGCCTTCGGTGACCTCTCCCCAATCGCCCGATCTCGTGGGCGCGTCCAGGCCCACCCCAACTGCCACGCGCGGTGCGACTTTGACAGCGTGACGAGGGCTCCGCCCAGCGGGCACGGCCGTGGGAGCCAAGGCCGCAACGGCCTCGACATCTCGGCGCAAAATCATTGCCCCCGAGGTGCCCAGAAAGCTCCCAGCCTGCGAACCGACGGCGTCCAACACGGCCACAGCCGATGGATTCCAATCAGGACTCCATGTCAGATGGGACGCTTCCTCATCGGACAGACTCCACACCACAATGTCGGGGCCCGATTGCTCAGGCGTGGGAGGCGCCGTCTCACCACGCACGCAGGTCACGGTTCTGCCCGCTCGGCTCAAGAGAGCCGAGGTCACTCCCGCTGCCTGTTCAAGCAAACGGGTAGAGGCCACGATCAATACCACTTGACTCATCGCAACTTCAAACTGGCCAGTCCCACCAGACACAACAACATCGTGATGATCCAGAACCGAACGACCACTTGGGTCTCGGTCCAACCCTTTTTCTCGAAATGGTGGTGCAAGGGCGCCATCAAAAAGATGCGGCGCCCCTCGCCGTAGCGTTTGCGGGTGTATTTGAACCAGCTCACCTGAATGATCACGCTCATGGCCTCGGCCACGAAGATGCCCCCCATGATGGCCAGCACAATTTCCTGTCGGGTGATGACCGCCACCGTCCCCAAGGCACCGCCCAACGCCAGGGCACCCACGTCTCCCATGAACACCTGCGCCGGGTTGGCGTTGAACCACAAAAATGCGAGCCCCGCTCCCGCCATGGCGGCACAAAAGATGAGCAGTTCGCCCGAGCCCGGAATGTAGGGAAACAGCAGGTACTTGGAATACACCGAACTGCCCGTCACGTAAGCAAAGATGCCCAGGGCCGACCCCACCAACACCACCGGCATGATGGCCAGTCCATCCAGGCCATCGGTGAAATTCACGGCGTTGCTGGCGCCCACAATGACAAACCAACTCATGGCAATGAAGCCATACACCCCCAAGGGATAGCTCACCGACTTAAAAAACGGCAACATCAAGTCTGCCTTGGGTGGCAGCTCATTGGAAAAGCCGCTGGTGATCCACCGCAAAAACAACTCCAGCACACGCAGATTGGTGTTCTCCGACACGCTGAAGGCCAAATAGGCCGCGGCCAACAATCCAATCAAAGACTGCCAAAAGAATTTTTCTCGCGATCGCATCCCTTCGGGGTCTTTGTAGACCACCTTGCGGTAGTCATCGACCCAACCGATGGCGCCATAACCAAAGGTGACCAGCATGACGACCCACACGAATCGGTTGGACCAGTCAAACCAGCACAGCGTGGACACCCCAATGCCGATCAAGACCAAGACGCCACCCATGGTGGGGGTCCCTCGTTTGCCCAAGTGGGACTGCACACCGTATTCGCGAATCGGCTGGCCGATCTTCATCTGCGTGAGCCGACGGATCACCCAAGGACCAAAGGCCAAGCCAATCAGCAGCGCGGTCATGGCAGCCAACACCGCTCGGAAAGTGATGTACTGAAAGACCCGCAAGAAGCCCAAGGCTTCAGGGCTCAATGACATCAACCATTGGCTCAGGCTAAGCAGCATGTTGTCTTCCTTGCGAGGTCAAAGCCTGGACCACACGCTCCATGGCCATGAACCGTGAGCCTTTGACCAGCACCGATTTCACCGAGGGCATGTTCAGGGAGTCTTGACTCAGGGCCTGCACCAGGGTCATCGTGTCAGCAAACCAACGCGCCTTCGGACCAAAGGCTTGAGCAGCCGCCTCACACAAAGTCCCGGCACACCACAGGTGCTCCAGACCCTGCTCGCGCGCATACGCTCCCACTTCTGTGTGAAAGGCAACGCCTTGATCGCCCACCTCTCCCATGTCTCCCAAGATCAACCATCGAGGTGCGGGCAGCTCGGTCAAGACGTCAATGGCCGCCCGAACCGAATCTGGGTTGGCGTTGTAGGTGTCATCAACGAGCGACACCGATGCAGCCGCTCCACCCGCCAGGTGGCATGCCATCAAACTCGAGCGCCCTTTGACGGCCCGAAACGCATTCAACCCGGATTCGATGGCCTGCATGGGTGCTCCGGCGGCTACAGCGGCAGCCGCCGCGCCCAATGCGTTCTTGACGTTGTGACGGCCCGCCATGTGCAAGACAAAAGACAGAGGTCCCGCCGGCGTGGTGGCTTGTACCTGCCATCCTTGGCCCTGCCATTTCGAGCGACCGAGCACATCGGCCTTGACCGCGTCTGCTGCCGAAGTGTCGCGGGCCAAAGCAAAGGTCATCGTGCGTCGAGCGCCGGCCAGCTCACGCCACAGCGGGGCGTACGCATCGTCGGCTGGAAAGACAGCGGTCCCGTCGGGCGGCAAAGAGGCAATCACGGCGCCGTTTTCTTCGGCCACCGCTTTGACTGTGGCCATGAACTCCTGATGCTCACGCTGGGCGTTGTTGACCAGAGCCACGTGTGGGGCAGACATGGCCGCCAGTCCTGCAATCTCGCCGGGGTGATTCATGCCCAGCTCCAACACCGCCGCCTCATGGTGCGCACGCAATCGCAGCAAGGTCAAGGGCACACCGATGTGGTTGTTGAAATTGCCTTCGGTGGCCAAGGAGCGATCTGCCTTCCAGGCCCTCAATATGGCCGCAATCATCTGCGTGACCGTGGTCTTGCCATTGCTGCCGGTGACGGCTATCACGCACAGTTGCAGCTGCTGCCGCCAGCCGGCCGCCAAGGTTTGCAGGGCCCACAAACTGTTCGGCACCTCAATGCCAGGCAAGTCGCTGGCCTGCAGTCCCCGCTCGGCTACAGCGGCCAACGCCCCTGCTTTTTTGGCCTGCGGCAAGAAGTCATGGGCATCGAAACGATCCCCACGCAAGGCCACAAAAAGATCGCCCGGCCGCAAGGTCCTCGTGTCGGTATGCACCCGCTGCACACGCAGTGCCCCGTCCCCCAACAAGACGGAGCCGGGCAGCAGGGCGTGGGCTTGTGACAAGGACAGCATCAAAAGCTCTCCTGTTCTGCAGGGCCCGGTTGCACGGCGATTTGCGGCTTGAACTCAATGTCAGGGGCCACATTCATCATGCGCAAGGTTTGCTGAACCACTTGCGCGAACACCGGGGCGGCCACGTCACCGCCAAAGTAGATGCCTTTGCTGGGCTCATCCACCATGACCGCCACCACGATTCTGGGAGCACTCACGGGTGCGAGTCCCACAAACCACGCGCGGTATTTGTTGGATGCGTAAGTCTTGCCTTCCTGCTTGTGGGCCGTCCCGGTCTTGCCACCCACCGAATAGCCCATGGCTTGGGCCTTGGGAGCGGTACCTCCTGGCCCCGCGGCCATTTGGAGCATCTTGCGCACTTCTTGCACCGTTTTGGCTGACAGCACACGCACGCCTGCAACCGGCATCGGCTTGCCGTCGGGCCCTTTCGCACTGGAGTCCTGGCGCAGCATGGTCACGGGAATCAATTCGCCATCCCGCGCAAAGACGGTGTAGGCGCGCGCCATCTGAAACAGCGAGGCCGAGAGCCCATAGCCATAGCTCATGGTGGCCTGCTCGATGGGCCGCCACGTCTTGAAAGGGCGCAAACGGCCCGTCACGGTGCCAGGAAACTCCAGTTGGGGCTTCTGACCAAAACCCACCTGAGAGAAAAGCTCCCACATCTCGCGGGGCGCCATCTGCATGGCCATCTTGACCGTGCCCACGTTGCTGGATTTTTGAATCACCTCCTGCACGGTCAACACGCCGTGCGGGTGCGCATCTTTGATGGTCGAGCCGGTGATGTTGATCGCCCCTGGCGCGGTCTGTATGGGGGTCTGCGGGGTGACACGGCCGGTCTCGATGGCCAGCGAAGCCACAAAGGGCTTCATCACCGAACCGGGCTCAAAAATGTCGGTCAACGCCCGATTTCTCAATTGAGCGCCCGACAAGCCTTGGCGGCTGTTGGGGTTGAAGCTGGGGTAATTGGCCAGGGCCAAGACTTCACCCGTCACCACGTCAAGGACCACCACGCTACCGGCCTTGGCGTTGTGTTCCATGACCGCATCGCGCACGCGCTGCCATGCGAAGAACTGCACCTTGCTGTCAATCGACAACGTGATGTCACGTCCATTGACGGGCTCCAAGCGATCGCCAATGTCCTCCACCACCCGACCCAGCCGGTCCTTGACCACGCCGCGGGATCCGTCCTTGCCCTTCAAGTGGTCTTGAAAGGCCAACTCGATGCCTTCTTGTCCCGCCTCCTCAACGTTGGTGAATCCCACCACATGTGCAGCCGCCTCGCCCTCCGGGTAGCTGCGACGGAATTCAGGGACTTGGTACACACCTTTGGCGCCGACGGACTTGACCTGTTCCCACACCTCGTTGTCCACCTGCCGACGCAACCAAGCGAACTCCCCACTGCCTTCGGTGCGCGACTGAAGCTCCGCAGCCGACATGCCCAACAACTGCGACAGCGCCTTGCGTTGGGCCACGTCGGCCTCGAAGTCCTTGGGGATGGCCCACACCGAGGGCGTGGGCACACTGGTGGCCAAGACGACGCCATGGCGATCAAGAACCCGCCCCCGGCTGGCCGGCAATTTCAAGGTGTGCGCGTAGCGCTTTTCACCCTGCTTGAGGTAAAAGTCTGCACCCACGACTTGGATATAAACGGCCCGACCAATCAACAGCAAGAAAGCCAGCGCCACCATCACCACGACGAAACGCGACCGCCAAGGTGGCGTCTTGCTGGCCAGCAACGGGCTGGTGGCGTAATTGACCCCTCGTGCTGCGGTGGCCGGGCGCATCACGGTTTTCCTCTTGCGGCAGGAGAAGCGGCAGAAGTGGAAGAAGCAGCCACTGCCGCCGAAGCCGCTTCAGCGGCGGGATCCACGGCATAGACGATCACACCGGGCAAGGGTGTTCGCATGTGCAACTTCTCGCGGGCTACCTTTTCGACCCTCAGGTGAGTGGCCTGGGCCTGACGGTCTGCATCGAGGCGCTTGAACTCCACATCCAGCGCACGCTCTTCGCTCTTGGCTCGGTCAATGGCTGCAAAGAGCCGGCGCGCGTCATAACTGGTGCGCACCAGCAAGAGACAACTGCCCATCAACAACACCACCATAAGCAGGTGCAGACGGGTCACGCCGCCACCTCGGTGCGCTCAGCCACACGCAAGATGGCCGAGCGTGAGCGGGGGTTCGCAGCCACCTCGGCTGCTGACGGCCTGATGCGACCCAGCGCCTTCAATTTCAGCGCACGCGGGGGGGCGAAGGGCGCGCGCCGATCCACCTCATCGCGGCTTTCGCGCGCAATAAAAGTCTTGACGATGCGATCTTCGAGCGAATGAAAGCTGATCACCGCCAATCGTCCCCCAGGCACCAGCAGCGCGAGCGCTGCCTTCAGCCCCTGTTCGAGCTCTTCAAGCTCGGCGTTGATGAAAATCCGAAGAGCCTGAAATGTGCGCGTTGCAGGGTCCTGGCCCGGCTCGCGGGTTTTGACCGCACCAGCCACGACTTGGGCCAACTCTCCTGTGGTTCGAACAGGATGCCCGCCCTGCCTGCGAGCCACAATCGCCTTTGCAATCGAAACAGCAAACCGTTCTTCGCCATAGTCACGAATCACCTCCGCCAGTTGGCGCTCATCGGCACGTTGCAAAAAATCCGCGGCCGTTTCGCCACGGGTGGTGTCCATGCGCATGTCTAAGGGCGCATCGAATCGAAAGCTGAAGCCGCGCGCCGGGTTGTCGATCTGCGGGCTGCTCACCCCCAGGTCCAACAAGATCCCATCCACTTGGGCGATGTGCAAGGCGGACAAGGCATCGCGCATGGTGGAAAACGCCGCGTGCACCACGGTCAATCGGGGGTCGTTGAGCGCCTGTGCGGCCACCCAGGCCTCTGTGTCGCGATCGAAGGCCACCACCTGGGCCTGGCTGGACAAGCGGGCCAACAAGGCCCGCGTGTGCCCCCCTCGGCCGAAGGTGCCATCCACGTACACGCCGTCGGGTCGGGTGACCAGGGCCTCCACGGCTTCGTTCAACAAGACCGTGGTATGCGTCCATGCCTCGTCAGTCCCGCTCATCCGATGAAAAGACCGGACAGCTGGGCACTCATGTCCCCAGTGAGCACATCGGCTTCGTGCGCGTCATAACGGGCCTTGTCCCAGATCTCAAAGCGGTTGCCCAAGCCCATGAAGACCACTTCGCGCTCCAGGCCCGCCCAGGCGCGCAACTCTGGCGGCAGCAACACGCGCGAGGACGCGTCGATGGCCACCTCGGTGGCGCTGCCAATGTATAGACGCCGCAAACCATCAGCAGAAGCGGGCAGCGTATTGAGGCGACTCTCAAACTGCTCCCACACCGGACGCGGAAACAGCGACAAGCAGCGCACGTGACTCTTGCTGACCACCAATTGGCCTTCCACAGCGGACATCAGGACGTCGCGATAACGAGAAGGCACGGTCACCCGACCCTTCCCGTCCAACGTCAACAGCGGACCACCCTTGAAAGCAAAAGAAGACACAAAAACCCACCAAAGTGCACGAATCTGCACTTTAACGGAGTTTGTGCCCCACGGTCAATGCTCAAAGTAAAGAAAATTCAATGGAATCAAGCACTTAGAAACCATGCTTCACAAACTTTGGCGTGAAAAAACTGTTCTAAATGAAGCACTTGTGCCAAGTAATGAAACTGGTTTCTTAGCAACTCATCGCAAACCTGGGGGTTTCCCTCAGGCGGGCCCGGGTCAGGTCGGGGCCAAACGCCCCCGCACCCACAGCCAGGTGGTCAAGCCCACAACCCACATAGCCGCCGAGCCCCACGCCAGGGTCATGGTGGAGTGCATCACCCAGGGGACCAACACCCCGGCGACCAAACCGTTCCCCGTGGAGCCGATGAAGGATTGCAAAGACGACGCCATGCCGCGTCGTTGCGGCACCAAGTCCATCAACAGCAGCGTCACGGCCGGTGCCGACAAAGACCAACCAAAGAAATAAGCCGCCACCGGGAACAAGGCCCAAGACACATCGGGGACCCACAGGGCATTGAGCACCAGGTTGACGACGGAGGAAGCCCCCATCACCGCAAACCCCAGCATGATCTGCCGGTCCGGAGAAATGCACCCGGCCAGTCGGCCGCTGAGCGCTGCGCCCGAGGTCATGCCCAAGACACTCACCACAAAGAACCAGAAAAACTGGGTGGGCTGCAAGTGCAGATGGTCACCCAGCCAGGCCGGCAGAGCCAGCACATAGATGAACATGCCGTTAAAGGGCACCCCGCTGGACAAAGCCAGAGCCAAAAAGCGCGGGTCTCGGGCCAACTGCGCATAGCCCCTCATCAGGGGCTTCAGCCCCAATGCTTGGCGATGATCTTCATGCAGACTCTCGGGCAGCAAGCGCCACATCGTCCAGGCCAAGGTGAGTCCCGCGAGCGCCAAGAGCCAGAAAATGGCGCGCCAATCTATCAGCACCACCACCCAGCCGCCCACCAGAGGCGCCACCACAGGCGCCAAACCAAAGAAGATGGTGACCTGGCTCATCACCCGCTGGGCCTGGGCCTGGGGATACAAGTCACGGATGATGGCGCGTCCCACCACCATGCCCGCACCCGCTGTCATCCCTTGAATGGCACGCCACACCACCAGCCAGCCAATGTTCGGACTCAGTGCGCAGCCCACACTGGCCACACTGAACATCATCAACCCTGCGATCACCACCGGACGGCGGCCCAAGCTGTCGGACAGCGCCCCATGAAAAAGGTTCATCGCTGCGAAGGCAAACAGATAGGCCGACAGGGTTTGCTGCATTTGCAGCGGTGTGGCCTGCAGCGAGCGGGCCATGTCTGAAAACGCGGGGAGGTAGGTGTCGACGCTGAACGGCCCCAGCATGCTCAGCCCGGCCAGAAGCAGAGCCAAAGACCAGTGAGAACCGCGCCACAACGACTGCGCTTGAGGATGCATGAGCCCTTTCGAAATCGGCAAAAATTGTGAAGCAAGCCGATAGGCCGGATTCTGTGCGGCAAGTTTCCCCGCCGTGACCGCCATTCCTCTGGGCCGGGGGTCGCCCACCCGGCTCGGTGCCACCTACCCGCCGACTCCGCGAGACCACGTCAACGTCGGCCTACTTGGTGTTGCTGCGCGTAGAGATTGCCCGTTTCACCCTGGGAAAGATCGCTCTTGCCCAGACTCGTCTCTGTTGCTCTGATCCTCGGCTTGCGCCGGGCAGCCGTTAACTGCTACGCCGCTCTGTGCAGTCCGGACCTTCCTCCAGCGCCGTGTTTCCACGATCGCGCCAGCGGCGGTCTGGCTTGCTTCACGCACGCATTGTCCCATTCTTTGGGACGTGGTTGGGGGAGGCGGTAGATTGCTTCGCTTCGCTCGCAATGACGCAAAACCGCCCTTGCAAGGAGGCCGTAGGCCCAGGCCCCCGTCATTGCGAGGAGGCCAAAGGCCCAGGCCCCCGTCATCACGAGGAGACCGAAGGCCTTGGCCCCCGTCATTGCGAGGAGGCCAAAGGCCCAGGCCCCCGTCATTGCGAGGAGGCCAAAGGCCGACGCGGCAATCTCGGGGCCTTCAGCCCTCTTCTTCACCCCTGTTGCAACGCCCGAATCCGCTCCTCGATCGGAGGATGGCTGGAGAACAGCGCCATGAGACCGTTGGATCCGCCCGCAATCCCCATGGTCTTCACCGACTGCGGCAGCTCGCCACCTTGCAAACTCCCCAGACGCGCCAGGGCGTTGATCATGGGCTCACGACGACCCATGAGCTGGGATGCACCTGCATCGGCACGGAACTCTCGCTGACGCGAAAACCACGCCACGATGATGGCGGCCACCAGCCCAAATACGATGTCAAGCACGATGGTGGTGATCATGTATCCCAAGCCCGGGCCTTCACGGTCGTTGCGCAAGACCACCTTGTCCACAAAGTAGCCAATTGCGCGAGACAAAAACACCACGAAAGTGTTCATGACGCCTTGGATGAGCGTCATGGTCACCATGTCGCCATTGGCCACGTGGGCCACTTCGTGCCCAATCACCGCTTCGACTTCTTCGCGGGTCATGTTTTCCAACAAGCCGGTGGACACCGCCACCAGCGCCGAGTCCTTGAACGCCCCCGTTGCGAAGGCGTTGGGCTCGCCCTCGTACAAAGCCACCTCGGGCATCTGCACGCCGGCCTTTTGCGCAAACTGAGACACCGTGCGCACCAACCACTGGTGTGTGGGGTCGGTCGAATCATTGATGATCACCGCCCCGGTGGACCATTTGGCCATGGGCTTGCTCATCAGCAGCGAAATAAACGCGCCGCCAAACCCCATGACCGCGGCAAACCCGAGCAAGGTGCCCCAATTGAGCCCGCTTTGCGACAGGTAACGGTTCACGCCCAACAGCGATGCCGTGATGCTCAGCACCACCATGACAGCCAGGTTGGTCAAGACGAAAAGGACTATGCGTTTCATGTGTGCACCGCCGGATGTCCGGCGCCCCAAGTGGATCCAGACGCGAAATGTGAGGCCTTTGCCGCCAGTTTCAAGCGGCCCGGCTCAACACCCCTGAAGGATCCAGGGTTTTCTCACGCGGCCTTCAAGACATTCTTAAGACACCAGACGCCAGCTCAGCGTCTCCCCAGCGCGCAAAGGCTTGATCCATGCGTCGCCAAAGGGCAGTGTTTGCGGCAAGGTCCACGACTCACGCCGCAGGGTCACTGTCCCGCCATTGCGGGGCAAACCGTAAAAGTCGGGCCCATAAAAACTGGCAAAACCTTCCAGCCGGTCCAATGCGCCTGCGGCTTCAAAAGCCTCCGCGTAGAGCTCCAATGCCGAAGGAGCGGTGAAGCAACCCGCCCCGCACACCGACTGTTCTTTCAATGCAGCCGCATGGGGCGCGCTGTCGGTGCCCAAAAAGAATTTGGGGCTGCCCGAAGTCGCGGCCTCGATCAGCGCCAGGCGATGCGCCTCCCGCTTGAGCACCGGCAAGCAGTAAAAATGCGGGCGCAGCCCTCCAACGAACAAAGCATTGCGGTTGTAGAGCAGATGATGTGCCGTGATGGTCGCTGCCGTGAACGAGTCAGATTGCGCGACGTACTGAGCGGCCTCGCGGGTGGTGATGTGCTCAAACACCACTTTGAGTGCCGGGAAATCCTTGCGCAAGGGCGTCATGACCCGGTCAATGAACACCGCTTCACGGTCAAAGATGTCCACTTCCTGATCTGTCACCTCCCCGTGAACCAACAGCAACAGTCCATGCCGTTGCATGGCTTCCAAGGTTCGGTAGGTCTTGCGTATGTCGGTCACCCCTGCATCGCTGTGGGTCGTGGCACCGGCGGGGTAGAGCTTGAGAGCCACCACGCCAGCCGCCTTGGCGCGTGCGATTTCCTCCACAGGCGTGTGGTCCGTCAGGTACAAGGTCATCAGCGGCTCAAAAGTCGACCCTTCTGGCAAGGCCGCCAAAATACGATCGCGGTAGGCCGTGGCCTGATCGGCGGTCGTGATGGGCGGCTTGAGGTTGGGCATGACCACCGCGCGGCCAAATTGTGCGGCGGTGTGCGGCAGCACGGCAGCCAGGGCTGCGCCATCGCGCAGGTGCAAGTGCCAATCGTCAGGGCGTGTGAGAGTCAGAGCATTCATGTTCAAAAACGGTAGCCAAGTCGGCCAGACACCGTGCGCAGGTCCGAGCTTCGATCGGCCTCCAAGGTGACATCAAAAAGGCCAAAGTTCAGATGCGCTCCGGCAAAGAGGCGCGAGGTGGAGAGATTTTCACCGGCCAATGCCGTGGACACCTGCGCGGTGGCGGCCGTGCGCAAGGCCCCTGCACCGATGTAAGGCGTCACCAGGGCAAATCCCTTGGACAAGGTCACGTCAAAGCCTGAAGTCCCCAAAGACAGCTGCTTCACGCCCGACAACCTTGTGGCATGCAAACGCAAACCCAACGCAGGCGTCACCGGTCCGCCCTCTATCAAGGCCCACCGCAATTCCGCTCCCGACAATTGCGCGCCGGTCGCAGGCACCGTGCTCGCCATCACGCCCACATCCAGGCCCCACGGCCCTCCCTTGGCCAATCGCAAAGCCGGCACCGGCACCGCAGACGGAGATCCCAATCCGGCAGCCGCCTTGTTCCACACCTCGCGGTGCGCCAAGGTGGACCAGGACAAGGACGTGGCCACATCAAAACCCGTCACGCCCAAAGGCGTGGCCGAAGCCAATCCTTTAAAGCTGGCAATGCCGCCCAGGTCTTGCGCCAACTGGCGGAATTCTGACTGGCTGAGCAATTGCAATGAGCTCAGATCGGCAGCCGATGCGGGGGATAAAACACCTCCCGCGACCCATGCGGTAGACAGGACACACACCGCAGAAGGTACGAAGCGGGCCCATGGGCCCCGCGACATGCGTTTCATAAGGACTCCTTGTCTGCTTTGAGAAAGTTCCACAACGACTCGGCCACGGGTTTGACGTGCCGAGCCGATTCGGATTTTTCGCGATAAACGCGGATTTCCATGGTCAGCTCATGATGGCCCGCAGCCGAAGCGGGCACCAAACGACGTGATTTGAGCTCTTTGCGCACCGAACTGAAAGGCAAAAACGCCACGCCGTGCCCCTCCAAGGCCATGGCCTTCAAGCCCTCGGCCATGTCGGTCTCATAGATGGGATCCAAGGGGGGCATGTCTGGCGCTTGTTTGATGAGCAAATCCACCAGCCGGGCCATGTAAGCGCCGGCTGCAAACCCCAAAAATGGAACGGGCTGGTCCGAAGGACCATCCAGTCGAAACAGAGGATGGCCCGCATCATCGCCCCTCGCGTAAGGGGCCAAGGTCTCCCTGCCCAGGCTCAGCATTTCATAGCGCTGCGGGCTCAATTGCAGAGGCTGGCTGGCGTGGTGATAAGAGATGAGCAAATCACAAGCCCCTTCCACAAGGTGCAAGACGGCGTCATGCACGTTCAGCGCAATGAGCCGGCTCTTCACAGGCCCAAAGCCGGCCTTGAGCTCCATGAGCCAGTGGGGGAAAAAAGTGAATGCCAAGGTGTGGGGCACGGCAAAGTCAATCATGTCCAGCCCCCCCACCTGGTGGCTGCGCATCATGTTTCGGCTGGCCTGCAGCGCTGCCAAAATTTCAAGCGCCTGGGCATGCAAGGTTTCTCCGGCCGCTGTGAGCCGCGTCGGGTAGGAAGATCGGTCCACCAAATCCGTACCCGCCCACGCTTCCAGAGCCTGAATGCGGCGCGAGAAAGCAGGCTGGGTCACATGACGCAACTGCGCAGAACGCGAAAAACTGCGCGTCTCCGCCAAGCTGACAAAGTCTTCAAGCCACTTGGTTTCCACAGCTCAAAGTGTAGCGGTGCGCTGCAAGGCCCACATCTGTGCATAACGCCCCCCCATGGCCAACAGCTGGTCATGGGATCCTTGCTCCACCACGCGGCCTTGCTCCAAGACCACGATCTGGTGCGCATCCACCACGGTGCTGAGTCGATGCGCAATCACCAAGGCCGTCTTTCCTTGCGCGGCGCTGCGCATCTCGGCTTGAATGGCCCGTTCATTGGCCGAGTCCAGCGCGGACGTCGCTTCATCAAAAATCAAGATGGGTGGGTTCTTCAGCAGCGTGCGTGCGATGGCCACCCGCTGCTTCTCTCCCCCGGACAGTTTCAGGCCGCGCTCTCCCACCATGGTGTCGTAGCCTTTGGGCGTTGAGGCAATGAAGTCGTGAATGTGCGCCGATCGTGCCGCTGCCTCCACTTGCTCTTTGGACGCCTCGGGTTGGCCATAGGCGATATTGAATTGCACGGTGTCGTTGAAGAGCACGGTGTCTTGCGGCACGATGCCAATAGAGCGCCGCAAGCTGGCCTGCGTGACCTGTCGGATGTCTTGACCGTCGATGGTGATGGCGCCCGCCGTCACGTCATAAAAGCGATAAAGCAGCCTGGCAAGCGTGGACTTCCCAGCGCCCGATGCACCCACCACGGCCACCGTCTTGCCCGCAGGTATTTCGAAGGTGACCTCATGCAAAATGGGTCGAGCAGGGTCATAACAAAACGAGACCGACTCAAATCGCACCGTGCCTTGCGACACCTGCAATGCCATGGCTTGGGGACTGTCGTCCACCTCGCGCTCACGCTCCAAAAGGCCAAACATCTTGTCAAGATCGGTCAAAGCCTGCTTGAGCTCCCGATAAATCACCCCCAGAAAATTCAAGGGGATGTACAGCTGAATCATGAAAGCATTGATCATGACCAGATCACCGAGCGTCATGTGGCCCTGCACCACCCCCAGTGTGGCTCGCCACAGCATGGCCACCAAAGCCGCCGAGATGATGAGTTGCTGACCCGTGTTGAGCAAGCTGAGTGTGGTTTGGCTTTTGAGGGTGGCCTTGCGAAGCTTTTCCAGGCTCACGTCGTAACGGCGGGCCTCGAAATCTTCATTGTTGAAGTACTTCACTGTCTCGTAATTCAACAAGGAGTCCACCGCGCGCGCATGCGCCACGGAGTCCAACTCATTCATGCTGCGCCTGAATTGGGTTCGCCACTCGGTGACCGTGATGGTGAACGACACGTACACCACCAAAGCACAAACGGTGATGCCCGCAAACCAGATGTCAAATTTCCAGGCCAACAAGCCCAAAACCATGCCCACTTCGATCAAGGTGGGAAAAATGCTGTAAAGCGAGTAAGAGATGAGGGATTGGACGGCGCGCGTCCCGCGCTCAATGTCGCGGGTCATGCCGCCGGTTTGTCTCTCCAAATGAAACCGCAGACTCAGCGAGTGAAGGTGTCGGAACACCTCCAAGGAAATCGTGCGAGACGTCCCCTCCGTGGCCTTGGCGAAAGTCAACTCACGCAATTCGGTGAACAACGAGGTGCAAAGCCTCAGCCCCCCATAAGCCACCAACATGCCCACAGGCACCACCAGCGCCACCATGGGGCTTCCTGGCGGGATGGACAAACTGTCGACCAACTCCTTGAGCAACAGCGGCACACTGACATTGGCCACCTTGGCGCCCAACAGAAACGCCATGGCCAAGCCCACGCGCCAGCGATAGCGCCAAAAGTACGGCAGCAAGCGGCCCAGCGTGTGCCAATCGGAGCGTCGAGGATCTGCATTCGATGACAGCAGGGGCGGGCGTTGTGTGTGTGATCTCATAGACGAAAGGCAGACTTCGAAGGTTTGGAGGACAATGGCACATGCCTCAAGATTCCGCCTCCCCGCAAAGCAGCTTGATGTCTCCGCTGCGATTGCCCGACGATCGGGAACTCGTGTTGCGCGTCATGCCCATGCCTGCCGACGCCAATGCCAATGGCGATATCTTTGGTGGCTGGATCATGGCACAGGTGGACTTGGCCGGTGCGGTGTTGCCCAGTCGCATTGCCAAAGGCCGCATCGCCACAGTGGCTGTCAATGAATTCTTGTTCAAGCAACCCGTGTCGATTGGGGATCTCTTGAGTTTTTATGCCAAGGTCGAGCGCGTGGGCACGTCCTCGATCACGGTCGATGTGGAAGTGTTTGCCGAACGCAATCCAGAGGCCCTGCGGGTGGTCAAAGTGACCCAAGCCCGCGTCACCTATGTGGCCATCGACGCCGAAGGCAAGCCGCGGCCTATTCCAAACCAAGGGCCAAAGGGCTGACAGCCGCCCAGAAGCTCCCCCCAAGCCATTCAAAATTGGCTGAAGTCGGGTTTTCGCTTCTGGAAGAAGGCCTGGAAAGCCTCTTGGGCCTCCGGGCTGCGAAGCCGAGCACCGAAGAGCGCGCCTTCCTCGCGAATCGTCTTGAGGACGGCCTCTCGCTGCGGCGCGCGCATGAGTTGCTTGGCTTCGCGCACGGCCCCAGGCGGTAATGCGTTGAAGCGCAGTGCCACGCGACGGGCATGGTTGACCACTTCTGAGGCCGGCAGCACGGCATTGGCAATGCCACATTCCACGGCTTGCTCGGCGGTGAAAGGGTCCCCCAGCAGGAGCTTCTCAGCGGCCCGTCGATGCCCCATGAGTTGTGGCACCACCAGGCTGGACGCGAACTCGGGCACGAGCCCCAAGGACACGAAGGGCATGGCCAAACGTGCTTCATCGCTGACGTACACAAAGTCGCAATGCAGCAACAAAGTGGTGCCAATGCCAATGGCGGCCCCAGTCACCGCGGCAATCACCGGCTTGTCACAAGACAACAGCGCTTGCATGAACTGGAACACAGGAGAGTCCATGGCATCGCTGCCTTGTCCTGGCGGACGGCTCATGAAGTCTTCAATGTCATTGCCAGAGGTGAAGATGCCAGGCTGGCCCGTGATGAGCACCGCCCTGACTTTGCCCTCGGCCTGAGCCTCTTTCAGGGCCTGCGCCATGGCCGAGTACATCTCACGGGTGAGTGCGTTTTTCTTTTCTGCTCGGGCGATTTCTATGGTGGCCACACCGTCCAAGACAGCGAATCGGATATGGGGGCAAGTCATTCGGTCTCCTTACACAATGAGGGGGCCTGCACTTCAAACACGCTCGAACAGGCCGGCTGCGCCCTGGCCCATGCCCACGCACATGGTGAGCATGCCGTACTTGAGCTGATGGCGATGCAGCGCATGGACCACCGTGGCGGCGCGAATGGCGCCTGTCGCTCCCAAAGGGTGCCCCAGTGCAATCGCGCCTCCCATGGGATTGACCTTGGACGGATCGAGACCCACGGTATCCATCACCGCCAAGGCCTGCGCGGCAAAGGCTTCGTTCAACTCCACCCAACCGATGTCATTGAGTGTCAACCCGGCGCGTTTGAGCACGGCAGGAATCGCCTCGATCGGCCCAATGCCCATGATTTCCGGTGGGACGCCTCGCACCGCAAATCCCACAAACCGGGCCAGAGGCTTCAAACCAAAGGTCTTCACCGCCTGTTCACTGGCGAGAATCAACGCCCCTGCACCGTCGCTGGTTTGCGAGCTGTTGCCTGCGGTCACTGAGCCCTTGGCTGCAAACACCGGCTTGAGTTTGGCAAGGCCGTCCAATGAAGTATCGGGACGCGCGCCCTCGTCGAGGTTGACCGTGCGTGTCTTGGTGATCACCTCTCCCGTGGCCAAATTGGGCAAACGGTCCAGCACCGTGACCGGGGTCATTTCGGCGGTGAAGTGCCCATCGGCCATGGCCTTCAAGGCCTTTTGGTGCGATGCCAGCGCAAAGGTGTCTTGACGCTCGCGGGTGATCTTCCACTGCTGCGCCACCTTTTCTGCCGTCAAGCCCATGCCATAAGCAATGCCCACGTTTTCGTCGCGCGCAAACACCTCGGGATTGAACGAGGGCTTGTTGCCGCCCATGGGCACCATGCTCATGCTCTCAGCGCCGCCTGCAATCATCACATCGGCCTCGCCCACACGGATGCGATCGGCTGCCATCTGAATGGCCGTGAGGCCCGAGGCACAAAAGCGGTTGATGGTGACGCCGCCCACGGTGTGCGGCAGCCCCGCAATCACCATGGCCGCACGGGCCATATTGATGCCCTGCTCAGCCTCCGGAAAGCTGCAACCCACCACGGCATCTTCGATGGCTTTGGGGTCCAGGCTCGGCACTTGAGCCAACGCGCTGCGAACCGCAGCCACCAACAAATCATCAGGCCGGGTGTTTTTAAAGTAGCCCCGGCCCGACTTGCCGATGGGGGTGCGGGTGGCTGCGACGATGTAAGCGTCTTGTACTTGCTTGCTCATGAATGTTTCTCCACGCTCGATGTCCAGACTCAATTGCGCACCGGCTTGCCGGTGGACAGCATGCCCATGATCCGCTCCTGGGTCTTGGGGTGTTCCAGCAGCGCACAAAAGCGCTCGCGCTCCAGGGCCATGAGATATTCCTCGTTGACCAAAGATCCCGCATCCACATCGCCGCCACACACCAC
>RFSP01000002.1 GCA_009923895.1 Betaproteobacteria bacterium
ACCGCACGCGCGCGCACACTGCTCTCCTCCGTTTCGCCGTGCCGATCGAGCTTCATAAAGTGAACCCGCGTGCAGCCATCGGAGTCGCGTGAAAGTCGCTCAAAACGGGCGCGTTGCCTTGCAGCACCGTGTTCGGCCGCACGGTTTCGCAGCCACTCGTCAAAGGTGTCGCGATCGACCATGCCCACAAAGCCGTTGTCGATGGGAATGTCCACTGCATGGGCGCTTGGCGCAATCATGCGCGCGCAGCGCACCTTGGCCACCAAGAGGTGGTCAGGAATGTCGAAGTCACGGATCAGTCGCGGCGGAATGGCGCCACCGCATGGCTTGATTCGACCTTGACGGTCCAACAGCAAAACCTGTCTGCCTCGACGAGCCAAATCATCGGCCGCGGTGGCACCTGACGGGCCGCCCCCAATCACCACGACGTCGTAGGTGGTTTCATTCATGGCATCAGCCCTCCCCCGCCCTCACAGATTTGAACGCGACGGGGGCTTGCGCAACCACCTCGCCATCGAATTGGCCCACACGCACGGCGCACAAGGCCGACATGACAAACAGCACGGCCTCGAAAGCGAAGACCGATGAGTAGCCCCACTGAGCGCTCGAGAACGCCCAACGAGCCAAATCGCTCAAGGCCGTTCCCATAACGCCCCCGAGGCCAAACGCCAAAGCCTGGGCAGCGCCCCACAGCCCCATGCGCGTGCCCTGGCTGCGCCCCTCACCCGCGTTGGCCAAACGCATCATGGTGGCAATGGCCGCAATCGAAAAAGCGCCGTTGGCCACGCCCAGGAGATACACATTGGCCTTCAATGGCCAGTCCCCTGCGAGCAGCCCTGCAAAGGTCAGACCCATCATGGCCAGAGAAGACGCCATGCAGCCGCCCACCAGCCAGGCCTGCACACCGCCCAGCCGACCAGCCACCCAGCGGCTGCCCGCCAGGGCCACGGCCAACATGCCGGTGAGCACCCCGGAGTGATGAACGCCAGAAAGTTGCGTGCTTTGCCCAGGCGTCATGCCAAAAATGGACCCTGCAAAGGGCTCCAAAATGAGGTCCTGCGAGCTGTACGCCAACATCGACAAGAACACGAACACCGTGAACAAGCGGGCCTGCGGTTCGACCCACACCTGCTGCAAAGCGGCCTTGAAGTGCTTGGGTGCCTCGGATGACGTTTTCGCATTCGAGGTGCTTGACGATGCCAGCGACCCGGCAGCCCCTTCAAGCCGGAACAAAGCCAATGCCGTGGCCAAACAAATGACCCCTGCCAAGCCCCAGGTCACCTCTTGCACACGCTCGGGGGTGTAAGGGTCGATCAGCTTGCCCACCGTCACGGCAGTGACTGCAAAGCCCATGATCATCATCACCCACACGGTGGTGGCTGCGGGCGCGCGCATAGACTCTTGCACGCGTTTGGCCATGAGGGCGAGCAACGAGGTGCCGCAAGCGCTCACGCCAATGCCAATGAGCCCAAAGGCCAGCAAGTTCATGGCCAGACCCTGGGCCATGGAGTGGGCCATCCAAGCCGTGGCTTTGGAGGCCAGAACGCCTCCCAAGGCCAGCAGGCCCATGCCTCCCATCATCCATGGCGTGCATCGCCGCCCTTGATCGGCCCCAAAGCCCATGCGGGGGCGCAACAATTGCACCACGTAGTGAAACCCCACCAAGAGCCCAGGCACGAGGGCCGGCAAAGCCAACTCGACCACCATGATGCGGTTGAGGGTGGAGGTGGCGACCACCACCATCGAGCCCAGACAGGCTTGTACGACACCCAGCCGCACAATGTCCCACCAGCCGAAAGCTCGGACGGTAGCGGACGTGTGTGAGCCCGGGTTCATTGGATCCCCTCGCCAAGGTGCCGCAAGGCCCAGGCGCTCACCATCATGCCCGCCACAAACAAGGGCACGCCGAAGGCGCTCAGTTTGATGGCCTGCTGCGATGGGTGCTTGATGAATTTGTTCATCAGAGGACCCTGAGCCGCGATGAGCAAGGCCACGACGGCTGCATGGGTCGCAGCCCCCAGAGCCGTCAGATACAACACCACCAGGGCTTGGGACACCAACATGAATCCACAGGCGGTGATGGCCGCACGGCGTTCACCCAATTGCACAGGCAGTGAACGCACGCCCATTTCGCGATCGCCAACCATCGATTTGAAATCGTTCAAGGTCATGATGCCGTGGGCTCCTGCGCTGTAGAGCAGGGCCAGCACCAGTGAGGGAGGCGCTGGCAACGTACCTCCCAACATCACAGCCGCGCCTGTCACCCAGGCCAAGCCTTCGTAGCTCAGGGCGCACGCGGCATTGCCCCACCAGCCATTGAGCTTCAGACGCATGGGAGGCGCGCTGTAGGCCCAGGCCAGCACCAGCGCGAGCAAGGTGGCGCTGAATCCCCACGGCCCAAGATTCCAAGCCCACAGGGCCGACAACCCTGTCCACAACCATGCGATGTACAGCCCCCATCGCCCAGGCATGCGCCCTGAAGGGATGGGTCGGTGGGGCTCGTTGATGGCATCGACATGCCGATCAAACCAGTCGTTGACGGCCTGGCTGCTGGCACAAACCAAAGGCCCGGTCAGGATCAAACCCAGCACGATCAGCGTGCTTCGGTCTTGCAGGGTTTGTCCAGACGCCACCGCGCCGCAGGCAAAAGCCCACATGGGCGGAAACCAGGTGACGGGCTTCAGCAGTTCGGTGACGACGGACAAGCGGGGCACTGCCATCGAGGCATTGTTGGGCCCCGAAAATCAGATGTCAATAGTTATTGACACTGATAAATGTCTACTCAGCAGACTCTTCTTCAGACACCATCCCGAACCGTCGCAACTTGACATACAGGCTTTGCCGCGATACGCCCAACATCTCTGCCGCGGAGGCGCGGTTGTTCTGTGTCAAGGTCAGCGCCGCCTGAATGCAGCGGCGCTCGATCATGTCCACCGTCTCCCCGACGATGTCCTTCATGGGCATGCGCCCCACCAGATGCGACAAGCCTGAGACCGACCCGGCCAAACCCAAACTGGCTGAAGGCGTCTCTTCCTGGCGGCGCCGCTCAACGTCGCGTACAAACAACGCAAAGGTCGCGTCCTTGTCCGACAGCCGAACGGCATCGATCTCCACATTGATGGACAAGCCCGAAAAAGCCCGCAGTTCCGTGGCAAAGGCTCGAACATGTTCTTGCTGCCGCAGATGGGTGCTCAACACCCCCCAATCGACGCCTCCGCGCTTGAGCCAGTCTTCGAGAAGTTGCCCTTGCACTTGCGCCGACGACAACGCCCCCATCATCTGCAAGAGCTCGTCGTTGACGACTTCGATGCGGCCATGCCGGTCAGTCAGCAGCACGCCCCAAGGCGCTTTTTGCACCACCTCTTGGCTGAGCGTGGCGGTCTGACGAGGTTCGCCCTCGGCACCAGCTTCTTGGCTGAAGACCCGAAGCAGGATCTGCGGACCGCCTTCTTGCCGAAAGACTGTCAGCGACACCGTTGCATCGGTGGTAGACGCCAAAAACCGGGCCCGGCACATTTCAACGCGACCAGTGGCCAAGGCCATGCGAATGGAGGCGCGCAGATCTTCCCAGCCCGCCGGCTCAAAGCATTCCAAGATGTCGCGCCCCACCAGGCGCCGACTGGAGTCTTTGAGCAATGCCTGGGCACTGAGGTTGGAGTCCAGGACCTTGAAATTGCCTGCATCGACCACCAAGACCGGCTCGCGGCTGGTGTCCAGCATCACCCGATAACGGGACTCCACATGTCGCAGTCGCACATAGTCTCGCTCCATCGACTGTTGCGTTTCGACCAAGCGGCGCTGCAAGCTGGCCAGGGCTTCCAAGTCGCGCCCCAGCAGCAAAAAGTCCCCCTGGTCCAGCAGCATGGACGTGTATTGGATGGCCACATCTTCACCGCCTTTGACTGGGTGGTTGATGTGGCGCCAGGTGACATCGGGCGTTGTGGACTTGCCGCTGAGCAGGTCCTCCACTTTGCCTCGACTCTCAGGTGTGACGGTGTCCACCCAAAGCCGACCCAGCCAAGCCTGGACGCCCAAAGCCGTCAACACGGACCGGCCCACAGACACGTCCAAAACGACGCCCTTTTTGTTCACCAAAAGTGCAATGTCCGACGCCTGCCCGATGAGCCGGGAAAGAGCCTCTGCACTGAGAACGGGTAGCTTCATGTGGGACCGACTGCCTCACGCCGAGTGAACGAACTGCGGAGTCCACATTGTAGACCTCGTCAACCCGCGAAGCCTACATTTTTTAATTAAATTGACATTGTGAAATGTCAATATTTAGGGAATCAGCGGTTTGCCAGCGCCTGACTGGCCCACTCCAACGCTTCCAGGGCGTCGTACGCAGTTCCGTCGTGTCCCAAACCCTGGAGGAGCTCGGGTTGGCTGTGGACCAGTGGCCCCCCCAACATCACGGCCAACTGCGGATTGGGACTGATGCGCCGCAAATTGGCGATCAGCACTTGGACCTCGATCAATTGTCTTTGCGAACTGACCGAAATCGCTACCACGTCAAACCAATGGGCCTCCACGTTGCGCAGGGCCTCTTCCACCGACCCAACGCTGAGCAACTGCGTGAACCACCCTTCCCTGCGGAAGAATTCCGAAAGCATGAATATGCCCATGGTGTGCTGTGAGCCGGGCTCCGGCATCAACAAGACACTGCGCTGAATCTGTGGCTTGGCCTCGGAGAGGAATACGGGGCTGAAGTCGTAGAGCAGTCGGTGCAGGCGCGAGCTGCCCACCGTCACTGCGCTGAAGTCGAGCCGGTCTGAGAGCCACCACAATCCCAACAGGCGGGCGGCTGGCACGATGCCGTGCAGATAAATGTCCTGCAGTGCCCACCCCTCGCGCAGCCACTGGTTCACGCTGTCGGACGCTGTATTGGCGTCGCGCAAACAGCCACGAACCAAGGCGAGGACACGGTCGCGGCCCATGGGCCCTTGCAACAAGACCTGCTCTTCTGGAGCGAGGGGAATGCCCTCGGCGGCGGGGGCAAATGTGCCCCCAACGCTGCCCTGGGCTCGCGTGTTTGGTGGGTGTGAAGGCACAGGTTTCAAATGCGGGGCCGGTGGGGGACTGGATCAACCTTTCATGGGGCCTAAAACGTCCTTTCCCATGCGCTGAGTGTCAATCTCCCGCGACTGTTTCGGATCAGTGTTTACCCTGATTTTGTCATGTTTTTTGAGCGTCAATTCTTATTGACACTAAGGAGTGTGCACCCTACATTTGCCGCATCGACCCAACGAAGGGCATTCATGACCTTTTCCGGATCAACACCGTTGATCTACACGCCCGAGCAGCGAATGCGGCGTGACTCCACAGTCTGGACCGTGGTTCAAGGGGTGTTGGCCCCCCTGCAGTTCTTCGTCTTCCTGGTCAGCGTGGTTTTGATTGTGCGTGCCTTGTGGTGGCAAGGCGATCTGGCCTGGGCGCAGGTCTCGGTGGTCGTCAAAACAGCACTGCTCTACGCCATCATGGTCACCGGCTGCATCTGGGAGAAGGTGGTGTTTGGGCAGTATCTGTTTGCCCAGGCCTTCTTTTGGGAGGATGTGGTGAGCATGGGGGTCATGGTGCTTCACACGGCCTATTTGGCGGCCTGGTGGACCCAGAGCCTGGCGCCGGCGCCCCTCTTGACCCTGGCCCTGGCGGCTTACTTCATCTATTTCGTGAACGCCGTGCAGTTCTTGTGGAAGCTGCGGCAGGCGCGGCGTCAAGGCCCGGCCAGCACCGACACACCGTCCTTGGCGGTCTCTCCCCCGCAGCGGGGCCAAGTCGGCCCCATCAGCCAGATAGGCCAAGTGTCATGAGCGCTCTTCCTATTCCCATCGTGGCGCAAGAAGCTTGTGCCGTAAAGACCGGCCCGATCACGACCTCTGGCGCAGATCGGGGCCAGCGTGAAGTTTTTTGCGGTTTGACAGGAATCATCTGGCTGCACCGAAAGATGCAAGACGCATTCTTTTTGATCGTGGGCTCTCGCACTTGCGCCCACTTGATGCAGTCTGCAGCAGGCGTGATGATTTTTGCCGAGCCCCGTTTTGGCACGGCCATCATCGGCGAGCGAGATCTGGCCGGGTTGGCTGATGCACACGAAGAGCTCGAACGCGTGGTGACCGAACTCCTCAGCCGGCGACCCCAAATTCGCACGCTATTTCTTGTGGGCTCTTGCCCTTCCGAAGTCATCAAATTGGATTTGGCGCGGGCGGCGCAGAGGCTGTCCCAAAAGTACACGCCGCAGGTACGGATCCTGAACTACTCCGGCAGCGGCATTGAAACCACGTTTACGCAGGGCGAAGACGCTTGCCTGAGGTCCTTGGTCGATCACTTGCCCGCACGCGAATCTTCCAAGCCCCATCTCATGGTGGTGGGCACCTTGGCCGATGTGGTGGAAGATCAGCTCCGAGGCTTGCTGAATGCCCTGGGCGGCTTTGAGGTGGACTTCTTCCCGCCACGACGCAGCGCGGAGCTTCCAGGCGTTTCTGCAAACACCCAGTTTGTTTTGGTCCAGCCCTTCTTGGCGGATACCGCGAGGGCTCTGCAAGGCAAAGGCGCCTCATGGATCCCGGCCAAATACCCGCTGGGCAGCGAAGGCACCACCGATTGGTTCTTGGCCATTGGAAAGGCCATGGATCTTGACGAGTCGCGTGTGCAAGAAGTGATTCGCGCACCTCGAGAACGAGCCGTCAAAGCGGTCGCCGCGCATCGCGCCACGCTGGAAGGCAAGTCTGCGTTCTTCTTTCCTGACTCTCAGCTGGAACTTCCCCTGGCGCGCTTCATGCACCAAGAGCTGGGCATGAGTGTCACCGAGGTGGCCACGCCCTATCTTCACCGTGGATTGATGGCTCCCGAACTTGCGGCCATTCCCGCGGACTGGACGGTGCACGAGGCCCCCGACGTGGATGCGCAGTGGGACCGGTGCATCGAGGCCCGACCGGATTTGGTGATCTGTGGATTGGGCTTGGCCAATCCACTGGAGGCGCATGGACTCACCACCAAGTGGGCCATTGAATTGGTGTTCACGCCCATTCAGGGCTTTGAGCAAGCGGGAGACCTGGCGGCCTTGTTCAGCCGTCCCCTGCGCAGGCGAATGAAGTTGGCGGCCTGAGGAAACCAGACATGGAACTCACCCTCTGGACGTACGAAGGCCCTCCCCACGTGGGTGCCATGCGGATCGCCACGGCACTGAAAGATGTGCACTACGTGTTGCATGCCCCCCAAGGGGACACCTATGCAGACCTGCTCTTCACGATGATTGAGCGCCTGCCGCGGCGTCCCCCTGTCACCTACACCACCTTTGCTGCCCGCGACTTGGGTGCCGATACGGCGCAGCTGTTTCAGTCAGCCGCCCGACAGGCCTGCGAGCGGTTTCAGCCCAAGGCCTTGCTGGTGGGCGCCTCCTGCACGGCTGAATTGTTGCAAGATGACCCGGCGGGGCTGATTCAGTCGCTCAACCTCGATATCCCAGTGGTCCCATTGGAGTTGCCGTCGTACCAGCGCAAAGAAAATTGGGGCGCGGCCGAGACCTTCTACCAGCTGGTGCGTCGCCTCACGCAGGGCGCCCCCACGGACAAGCCCGCACGCGAGCCAGGGGCCCCTGCCCGCTGCAACATCCTGGGCCCCACGGCGTTGGGGTTTCGGCACCGCGACGACGTCAAAGAAATCACGACGCTGCTTCAGAGCCTGGGCATTGAGATCTCGGTGGTGGCGCCTTGGCAAGCCAGCGTGGCAGACCTCGTGCGCCTACCCCAGGCCGACTTCAATGTGCTGCTGTACCCGGAGATTGGATACACCACTGCCGCTTGGATGGAACGCCAGTTTGGCTTGCCCTACACACGCACCATTCCCATCGGACAAGCCGCCACGCAAGAGTTTGTGCAAGAGGTGTGCACGTTGGCGAAATTGACACCACCGCCTGTCGAAAGCTCACGCGCCCGGTGGTATGCACGATCGGTGGACTCGACCTATCTCACTGGCAAACGGGTGTTCATCTTTGGTGACGCCACACATGCCGTGGCCGCGGCCCGCGTGGCCAAGGAAGAGATGGGATTTGAAGTGGTGGGTCTGGGCACTTACAGCCGCGAATTCGCGCGCGAGGTGCGTGCGGCCGCCACGGCGCTGGGTTTGGAAGCGCTCATCACGGACAACTACCTGGAAGTCGAAGCGCGCATCGAGGCATTGCAGCCCGAGTTGATCTTGGGCACCCAAATGGAGCGGCACATCGCCAAGCGTCACGGCATCGGTTGCGCCGTCATTTCAGCGCCGGTGCACGTGCAAGACTTCCCAGCCCGGTATGCCCCTCAAATGGGTTTGGAAGGCGCCAATGTGTTGTTCGACACCTGGATCCATCCGCTCATGATGGGTCTGGAAGAACATTTGTTGGGGATGTTCAAGGAAGACTTTGAATTCCATGAGTCGGCGGCACCGTCTCACCTCGGCCACGCGCGGGGGTCCGCGGCCAACGAGCCGGATACCCCCCAACCAGATGCAACGCCTGTGTTGGCCAAAGCGGTGGGCAGCGATGTCAATGACACTGCCGTGGCCGGAGGACTTTGGACACCAGAAGCCGAAAAAGAGCTGGGAAAGATCCCGTTTTTTGTTCGTGGCAAGGCCAAGCGCAATACCGAGCGCTACGCCGCTGAGTTCGGTGTGGTTCAAATCACCGTGGAGACACTCTATGACGCCAAAGCGCATTTCAGTCGCTGACGTCAAGGCCCCGTCGCTGCGGGTGGTGTTGCTCACCATGGACCACCATTTGGCCAGCGCGGCTTTGCGCGCAGACCAAAGACTGCGAAAAGACATGCCCGGTGTGTCGCTGACCGTGCACACCGCAGCCAGTTGGCGCAGTCACGACGATGCGCTGCAAGAGTGCCGCAAAGACCTCTCTCAGGCCGATTTGATCATCGTGAGCATGTTGTTCATGGAAGATCATTTCCTGCCTGTTCTCGACGACCTGCGTGCAAACCGTGATCGCTGCGACGCCATGGTTTGCATCATGTCGGCCCCCGAGGTGATGCAGCTCACCCGCATGGGGCGCTATGTGGCCAGCGCAGAGCCCGGGGGGCTTGTGGGCTTGTTGCGCAAACTGCGCCCCACACCGCGCAGAGATTCCGGCGCTTCGCATTCGTCCGACACCGCAGGGGCTCGACAAATGGCCATGCTTCGGCGTTTGCCCAAGCTGTTGCGCTTTATTCCCGGCACGGCGCAAGACCTTCGCATCTTTTTCTTGGTGATGCGTTATTGGCTCGCGGGGTCTGAAGACAACCTGCGCAGCATGGTGCATTTGCTGATTCAGCGCTATGCACTCGCCGAGCGGGCCATTTGGAAAGAACGTGCACAGGTTCAAGAACCGGTCGACTACCCCGAGGTGGGTATTTACCACCCCAAAATCCGTTCTCGTTTGAGCGAAGACTTGGCCGACCTTCCTGGACTTCGTGACGCACGCAAGCCGGTGGTCGGATTGCTCGTGCTGCGGTCTTATCTGCTGTCGGGCAATACGGCGCACTATGACGCGGTGATTGGCTCTTTGGAGTCACAAGGCTATGCGGTCATCCCCGCGTTTGCCAGCGGACTCGATGCGCGCCCTGCCATTGAACGCTTCTTCATCAAAAACCAAAAGTCCCGCATCGAGGCGCTGGTGTCCTTGACAGGGTTCTCCTTGGTGGGCGGGCCGGCTTATAACGACGCGAAAGCGGCAGAAAAGGTCTTGACGACCTTGGATGTGCCCTACTTGACGGCGCACCCTTTGGAGTTCCAATCCATCGATCAATGGGCCCAGTCAGCGCGGGGTTTACTCCCGGTGGAAAGCACCATCATGGTGGCCATCCCAGAGCTTGACGGCGCCACCTCCCCCATGGTGTTCGGGGGACGCACCGGCGGCAAAGGCACCACCTGTCACGGTTGCGCCAGGGCCTGCACGTTTGAGGCGGCCCACGATGTGCATGACATGTTTGTGTGCACCGAACGCACCGACCAATTGGTGGCCCGGGTCAGCCGTTGGGTGCAATTGCGCATCAAACCCCGTGATCAACGGCGTCTGGCCATTGTGCTTTTCAACTTCCCGCCCCAAGCGGGCAATGTGGGGACGGCCGCTTTTTTGGCGGTTTTTGAGTCCTTGTTCAACACCTTGCAATCGTTGAAGTCCCAAGGCTACGCCGTGGATGTGCCTGCGAGTGTGGATGAGCTGCGACACATGATCTTGGAAGGCAATGCCAAGGCCTTGGGCACGCACGCCAATGTCCAGGCCCGCGTGTCTGCATCAGACCACGTGGCCAACGAGCCTTGGCTCAAGGAGATTGAAGCGCAATGGGGCCCTGCCCCTGGCACCCATCTGACCGATGGCCGCGATCTCTTCATTCTGGGTGTCCGTCTCGGACAAGTCCTGGTCGCATTGCAGCCGGGCATGGGCTACGAAGGCGACCCCATGCGCATGTTGTTCGAAAAGGGACTGGCCCCCACCCACGCCTTCAGTGCTTTTTATCGCTACCTTCGAGAAGACTTCCGTGCGGACGCGGTCTTGCACTTTGGCACCCACGGGGCCCTGGAGTTCATGCCCGGAAAGCAAACCGGCCTGTCGGGGGACTGCTGGCCAGAGCGACTTCTGGGGGCCTTGCCCAACGTCTATCTATACGCCTCCAACAACCCCTCAGAAGGCGCCTTGGCCAAGCGCCGGGCTGCAGCCACGCTGGTGAGCTATCTCACACCCACTGTCACCCAATCGGGACTTTACAGAGGCCTTTCCGAGTTGCGACAGACGCTGGATCGGTGGCGCCAGACCGACGCCAAGTCAGAGGCAGAGCGTCAGGAACTGCTTCCACTCATCCTGGACCAGGTCCAGGAGCTCGAGATGGACGTGCCCAAGGATCTGAATCTCGAAGATTCCCTTGCGGTGTCCAAGTGGACCGCTGCATTGTCCGAGCAACTGCTTGAAGTCGAATATGCCCTGATCCCCCAGGGCTTGCACGTGGTGGGCAGGCTGCCATCCAGAGACGAGAGACGGTCGACATTGATGGCGATGGCGCAGGCGATGGAGCTCGAGCAACCGCAGGCCATCGACGCCCTGCTGGATGGCCACCCAGTGAATTTGCAGGCGCTGCGAGGCCCTTCTGGACAGCCTTTGACGCAGAAAGAACAAGAGTCCCTCACCCAACTGGTTCGTTGCAATGACTTGTTGCAACAAGACCATGAGTTGTCTGGTTTGATGAGGGCCCTGGATGGTCGCTACATCCCGCCGGCCCCAGGGGGCGACTTGATTCGCAATCCTCAAGTGCTGCCCACTGGGCGCAATATTCATGGCCTGGACCCCTTCAGAATGCCATCGACTTTTGCGGTGCGCGATGGGCAGCGCCAAGCCGAGAAGTTGTTGAGCCGCAGTCGCGCCGAGGGTCAGGCTTGGCCTGAGACGATCGCCATGGTCTTGTGGGGCACTGACAACCTCAAATCCGAGGGCGGACCTCTCGCTCAAGCCCTCGCTTTGATGGGAGCGGTGCCTCGCTTTGACAACTACGGCCGCTTGGCAGGCGCTGCGCTGCGGCCGCTGTCCGAATTGGGACGCCCTCGCATCGATGTGGTCATCACGCTCTCAGGCATTTTCCGAGATCTGCTGCCCATGCAGATTCGGCTTTTGGCCGAAGCTGCGCTCTTGGCCGCCAGCGCCGACGAAGACCCAGAGCAGAACTTCATCCGCAAACACGCCTTGGCCTTCCAAGCAGCCCACGGGGGTGACCTGGAGGCGGCTTCACTGCGAGTCTTTGGCAATGCAGAAGGCGCTTATGGCGCCAATGTGAACCACCTGATCGACAGCGGATGCTGGGAATCCGAAGATGAATTGGGCAATGCCTTCACACAAAGAAAAGGGTTTGCCTACAGCCGCGAAGGCCAACCCATCCGTCACAACGCGCTGTTGCAAAGCGTGCTGTCGGATGTGGCTTTGACCTACCAAAACGTGGACTCGGTGGAACTGGGTGTGACCAGCGTGGACACCTATTTCGACACCTTGGGTGGCATCAGCCGGGCCGTGTTGCAGGCCAAGGCCCAAAGCCAAGGCAGCGATGCCGTCGCCCCGCCCGTCTATATCGGTGATCAGACCCAGGGCGATGGCGTGGTCCGCAGCCTCAGCGAGCAAGTCGCCCTTGAAACACGCACGCGCATGCTCAACCCGAAGTGGCATGAGAGCATGTTGCAGCATGGCTACGAGGGCGTTCGCCAGATCGAGGCCCATTTGACAAACACCCTCGGGTGGTCGGCCACCACCGGGCAAGTGCAGCCTTGGGTGTACCAGCAACTGGCTCAAACATTCATATTGGATCCGGCGATGCGTGAGCGCATGGCCCAACTCAATCCGGCAGCGTCGGCCAAGTTTGCCAATCGCTTGCTAGAGGCGTCGCGCAGGCAGTTTTGGCAGCCTGACGCTCAGACGTTGCAGTCACTGCGGGACGCGGGCGCCGAGCTCGAGGACCGCCTCGAAGGTATTCAAGAAGGGTTGCCCGCATGAACGATTCATTGGTTGAAGTCACCCGTGTTCCCGTGAGCTCCATTGGGAAGAAACATCTCGATGGCGAAGGGAGCGTCCAAGTTCATATGGACCCCACCGTCAAGATCGGAACGGCCAAGGTGTTTGCGGTGTACGGCAAAGGTGGCATCGGTAAAAGCACCACTTCATCCAATCTTTCTGTGGCTTTTAGCAAGCTTGGAAAGCGCGTGCTGCAAATCGGATGCGACCCCAAACACGACTCCACCTTCACGCTCACCAAGCGCTTGATGCCCACAGTGATCGACGCATTGGAGGCGGTGGACTTTCACGCTGAAGAGCTGCGGTTGGAGGACTTTGTCTTCAAAGGCTACAACGGCGTCATGTGTGTCGAAGCAGGCGGCCCCCCCGCGGGAACGGGCTGTGGTGGGTATGTGGTGGGCCAAACCGTCAAGTTGCTCAAAGAGCACCACCTGCTTGAGGACACCGACGTGGTCATATTTGACGTGCTGGGCGACGTGGTCTGCGGCGGCTTTGCGGCGCCACTGCAGCATGCAGACCGTGCGCTCATTGTGACGGCCAACGATTTCGACTCGATCTTCGCGATGAATCGCATCGTGCAAGCCATTGGGGCCAAGTCCAAGAACTACAACGTCCGCTTGGGCGGTGTCATCGCCAACCGCAGCGATGCCACCGATCAAATCGACAAATTCAATGACCGCGTGGGGCTCCAAACCTTGGCGCATTTCCCGATGCTCGATGAGATCCGCCGCAGTCGCCTCAACAAGTCGACGTTGTTCGAGTTGGAAGCCACACCCGCGGTGGCCAGTGTGCAAGACGAATACCTCCGCCTTGCAGCTCGATTGTGGGCCGGCACCGATCCTTTGCCCGCTGTGCCCATGAAGGATCGCGACATCTTTGACCTGCTGGGTTTTGACTGATGAACCACATCGCATACCAACAGCGTCGAAGCGAAATCGCGCACTACTTCGACCGAACGGCATCGGCGGCCTGGGCGCGGCTGACCTCAAAAGAGCCCTTGGGTCGCATACGCAGCAGTGTCCGCCAGGGACGCTCGCAGATGCAATCGACATTGCTGTCGTGGTTGCCGCAAGACATGTCCGGACTTCGCGTGCTTGATGCCGGATGCGGCACGGGGCTGCTGTCCTGCGAGGCGGCAGCCCGAGGTGCCACCGTCTTGGCCATTGACCTGTCGCCCACCTTGGTCGAGTTGGCCCAAGAACGCCTTCAGCGAGAGCAACCCCACTTGAGCGGGCGAATCGACTTTCGCTCTGGAGACATGTTGGATGAGGCCCTGGGTGAGTTTGATCATGTCGTCGCCATGGACTCCCTGATCCATTACAGCTGCGATGACATCGCGCAGGCGCTCGCGCATTTGAGCCGACGCACTCGCAAGTCCATGGTGTTCACCTTTGCGCCCCGCACGCCCTTGCTTGCAGCCCTTCATCGCGTGGGGCGCCTGTTTCCCCGGGGTGATCGATCTCCCGCACTAGAGCCTGTCGCTCAAGAGGCCCTGCACAGCGCACTGTCAAGCCGACTCGTCTCTGGGGACTGGCAGGCAGCGCGCTGTCATCGCGTGGCGCACGGGTTTTACACCTCCCAAGCCTGGGAGTGGACACGGTGATAAAAGGGCGTCTGCAATGGCCGATCCCAAAGTGGATCCGGCACTACGGCATGCGGTTCATGCCTTTCGCAGACGCGGCGTCGCCCGACCTGCCCTTGCCCCGGCTGTTGCGACTGTCTTTGTTCCAAGCGGTGATTGGCATGAGCACCGCGTTGCTCGTGGGCACATTGAACCGCGTGATGATTTTGGAGCTCGGGATTCCCGCCTGGTGGGTGGCTCTGAGTGTGGGCCTGCCCATGGTGTTTGCTCCCTTTCGCGCCTTGATCGGCTACCGCAGCGATACCCACCCGTCAGCCCTGGGCCTTCGAAGAATTCCCTATCTTTGGATGGGCAGCCTGATGCTTTTTGGCGGGTTGGCCATCATGCCCTTTGCCTTGTTGCTGCTGTCTGAGGCGCAACACGCCAACCAGTGGTTGGGGCAGATCGGGGCCTGCTTGGCCTTTTTGCTCGTCGGCGCTGGCATTCAGATCACTCAGACCGCAGGCATGGCCCTGGCCAACGACTTGGCCACTGAAGAGAAGAGGCCCCGCGTGGTGGCGTTGCTCTACACGATGTTGTTGATGGGCATGATCGTCAGCAGTGTGATCTTTGGTGCCCTGCTCGCCGACTTTTCGTCAGTGCGATTGATCAAAGTGGTTCAAGGTTCGGCCGCCTTGGTGTTGGTGATCAATCTCATCTCGCTGTGGAAACAAGAAGCACGCCAATCCAGACGCGGTGCCCGTTCGGCCGGTGGATTCACAAGCTCGTGGAGTGCTCTGATGGAGCAACCCCACATGCGTCGCTTTCTCTGGACCTTGGGCCTGGGAACGTGTGCGTTTTCAATGCAAGAGATTGTGTTGGAACCTTATGCCGGCGAAGTGTTGGGCTTGGGCGTTGGCGCCACCAGCGCCCTCACCGCGTTTTCATCTGGCGGGTCTTTGTTGGCCTTCATGCTTTCGGCGCGTTGGCTCAACCAAGGGATCACCGCCTTTCGGCTGGCCAGCCTGGGTGCATTGCTGGGGGTGTTGGCCTTTGTGGGCGTGATCTTTTCTGCGCCCCTGCAGTCCCAAGGCTTGTTTCAGGCCAGCGTGACCTTGATCGGCTTTTCTGGCGGGCTGTTCTCCGTGAGCATGTTGGTGTCTGCCATGACCTTTGCCAGCCCGGAGTTCAGCGGTTTGGTATTGGGGGCCTGGGGCGGAGTCCAAGCCACCGCCGCTGGCTTCTCGATGGCTCTGGGGGGTGCTCTGCGCGATGGGATCTCCCACTTGGCGCAACAGGGGGCTTTGGGAGAAGCGCTGCGATCGACCGTCACAGGCTACAGCGCTGTGTATCACTTGGAGATGTATCTGTTGTTTGTGGTGTTGGCCGCGCTGGGGCCCATGTTGCGCAAGCGTGACATGGCGCCACAGTCCACTTCCCGTTTTGGCCTGGCTGAATTGCCAGGGTGATTGACCTTTCTTGCTCACAAGGAGAACGACCTTGGAAACCGGTGCAATAACTCAGTATGTCGATCTGGCCCAGTTGGTGCTTTACCTTTTCTGGATCTTTTTTGCCGGACTCATTTATTACCTGGTTCGCGAAAATCATCGCGAAGGCTACCCACTTGAATCCGGACGCCCCGATGGTCCCCGCATGGAAGGATGGCCACCCGTGCCGGCCTCCAAGACCTTCAAACATGAAAATGGCCATGAAACGCTGAGCCCGGATCCGAACCGGCCCGATGCGCACTTTGAGGGGCAACCCTCCCATGCGTGGAACGGCGCGCCGCTTGAACCGGTGGGCAATCCCCTGCTGGCGGGTGTGGGCCCCGGCGCATGGTCTCAACGGGCCGATGTGCCTGACATGACCCACCATGGCGAGGTCAAGATCGTCCCGCTGCGTGTGGCCACGCTCCATTCTGTGTCATCGCGGGATATTGATCCGCGTGGCAAGCCGGTCATGGGCGCCGATGGCGCCGTGGCAGGCACCGTGGTGGACATGTGGGTCGACAAAGCAGAAATGCTGTTTCGCTACATTGAGCTTCAACTGGCCGATGGCAGCCGTCGACTGCTTCCCATCCCCTTCGCACGGATCAAGAGCGATGGTGTGCATGTGCAGGCCATCGTGGCCCAGCAGTTTGCTCATGTCCCGGTCACCAAGCATCCTGAGCAGGTCACGTTCTTGGAGGAGGAAAAAATCGCTGCCTGCTATGGCGCGGGCACCTTGTATGCCACCCCAGAACGCCAAGAGCCCCTGATGTAATGAAGGCTGTCCATGAGCATGAATGGGAGGCCCAGCCTGGCCTGCCCGAGGCCCTGCCTGCGAACGAGCGCATCTTGTGGCAAGGACAACCCCTGGTGGCGTCTTTGGCCATTCACGCTTTTCACATTCGCAAGGTGGCGCTGTATTTCTTGGTCATGTGGGCATGGCAGGCCGTGGTGCTTCTTGACGACCACGTTGATCGAAGGCTGGTGGTTGAACAACTCATGGTGTCGACCGTGTTGATCGCTGTGGCCCTCCTGTCACTGTGGGGAGCCGCATGGTGGTCGGCTAAAACCACGCTGTACACCATCACCGATCGACGCGTGGTGATGAGAATCGGCATTGTTTTGTCTGTGACCTTCAATTTGCCTTTCCGACAAATCAAGGCGGCTCACCTCAAACCCTGTTCCACGGGAACGGGCGATATCGCCATCGAGTTATCGCCATCCGCAAGAATCGGTTGGTTTCATTTGTGGCCGCATCAGCGCGCTTGGCATCTCAAGCATCCCCAACCCACCATGCGGAGTTTGGCGAATGCAGATCAGGTGTCGCAAACCTTGGGAATGGCGTGGCACCGTTGTCAAGAGAGGTCCACTCTGGAGCGCCGAGCACCCGAGCTGACATCTGTGGATCTGCAGGAAGTGGCTGCATGAGCTCATCCACCATGCCTGTTGCACCCCATCCCTTGTGGTGGTTGGCAGGTCTGCTGATCAGCACGCTGCTGAGCGTGGCATGGTTTCGATGGCATGAGGCGTCCACTGTGTCTGCGTCGTCGCCCTCAAGACCGCCTGAAATCGTCCAACGGTCCTTGCTCTTTCGCGACGAGCCCGATGGATCCATCTCGGTTACCGACGCCATCACTCAAAAGCCAGTGGCCCAGTTTCATGGCGAACAGGGATTTGTTCGTGGCACTTTGCGTGCATTGTCCCGGGAGCGCAGACGCCAAGGGCTGGACAACGCACATCCATTCACACTGAGTTTGAGGGCGGACCGCCGAATCATTCTGCGCGATCCTTCCACGGGTGAGCACATCGACTTGGCCTCTTTTGGCGCCAGCAATCGCGAAGTGTTCTCTTCCCTTTTGCTAGACCCCTCTCACGAAGCTTTTAAACCATCTGCTGGAGCACATCCATGAACGTGGCAGCCGAATCCATCATCGATACCGCGGTCGACGCCAACGAAAAGGCCCTTCAAAGCAATCTACTGAGTCCCCGCTTCTATACCACCGACTTTGACGCGGTCAATCGCATCAGCGTGGAGTCCTGGCGCAGCCAGTGGGACGAAATGATGAAGGAATACGAAGGGGATAACAACCACGATCATTTTCAACGAGATGCAGCATTTGCGGGCGAGCTCGAAGCGGCCATTCCCACCTGGTCGCCCGAGCTTCGGCAGGAGCTTTTGGATTTTTTCGTGAGCTCTTTGACGTCTGAGTTTTCAGGCTGCATTCTCTACAACGAGATTCGGAAAAATATCGACAACCCCGATCTCAAGCAGCTCATGACCTACATGGCCCGTGATGAATCGCGGCACGCCGGATTCATCAACATGTCCCTCAAGGACTTCAATTTGGGCATCGATCTGGGCAATCTCAAGCGGACCAAGGCCTACACCTACTTCGCGCCCAAGCACATCATGTACGCCACATATCTTTCTGAAAAGATTGGATATGCGCGCTACATCACCATCTACCGCCAGCTTGAGCGACACCCCGAGCGCCGGTTTCATCCCATCTTTCGGTGGTTTGAGCGCTGGTGCAACGATGAATTCCGGCATGGGGAATCATTCGCATTGATCATGCGGGCCAACCCGGGTCTGCTGTCGGGTCTCAATGTGTGGCAGATCCGCTTCTTTTTGTTGGCGGTCTATGCCACGATGTATGTGCGCGATCATCGACGCCCGCTCTTGCATGAGGCCATGGGTCTGGATTCCACGGCCTACGACATGGAGGTGTTCCGGATCACCAACATCATCACCCAGCAGGTGTTTCCGATTGCACTCGACATTGATCACCCTGCCTTCATGAAGCACCTTGAAAAGCTGGTGGTGATTGCGCAGGCTTACGAAGCCGCCAAAGCCACAAAAGGCCTCTGGGGGCGACTGCAACAGGCCTGGCATGGCGCTCGAGCGGTCGGTGTGTTTGGCCGACTCTATTTCCTGCCCGTGAAATCGCAGGCTCTCCTTGACAACCCGAGATTGCGGCCCACGTGGTGATACAGGTTCTCACCGCCATCGTTTTTTCACTCATGGCATGGTGGGTGGGCACCGGTTTGATCCTTTGGATCGTTCGGCGACATCCCTCTCATCTCAAGATCTATCAAGTGCTGGCCACTGTGGCTTGGCTGATGAGCCTTTGGTTGGCGCAAATGAGCATGCGCGAGTTGAACGAATTCAACGCGTATTTGGGCTTTGCCAGCGTGATCGTCATGTGGGGCTGGCACGAGCTGTCCTTTCTTTCGGGTTGGCTCACCGGCCCTCGCCGAACAGGCATGACGCCAAAGGCTTCGGGCTGGCTGCGCCTGCGAGAGGCCTTGGCGTCCATCCTGTGGCATGAATTGTTCTTGCTGGGCAACTTGGTCTTGTTGGCTTGGATGCAATCCGATGGCCCCAATCACTTGGCTCTCTACACATTTGCTTTGCTGTGGTGCATGCGTCTGAGCGCCAAGCTCAATCTGTTTTGGGGCGTTCCGCTGCTCGGTGAGCAATACCTTCCCACGTCCTTGTCTTACCTCTCCACCTATTTCCGGGTGGCACCGGCAGGACTGGGCTATATGGTGCTTGTGACGCTGTCGCTCGGCGCGTGGATATGGTGGGTCAGCCAGGCCGGCGCGGTTTCCGCGACCTTGAGTGCCTCTGGCTGGTGGCTGCTGGCCACCTTGTGGGCCTTGGCCTTGGTGGAGCACGCCATGATGATCTTGCCTTGGCCCATGCAAAGACTGTGGGGCTGGGCCTTGGGAGGCCTGAAAAGGACATCCCCCTCATGCTGAGCCCCATCAAAAATATGCCCCGTCCGGTGGCGGTGGTCATTGGCAGCGGGTTTGGGGGTCTGGCCGCCGCCATTCGCTTGAGTCTCAAGGGGTACGACGTCCAGGTGTTCGAAAAGCTCGAAGCGCCGGGCGGCAGAGCCTTTGTCCACCAGCAAGATGGCTTCACCTTTGACATGGGCCCCACCATCATCACAGCGCCCTTTCTTTTGCGTGAGCTGTGGTCGCTTTGTGGAAAGAATTTTGACGACGACGTGAAGCTGGTGGCAATGGATCCGTTTTATCGGATCCGCTTCGATGATGGGAGCCACTTTGATTACAACGCCGACCCCGAGCACATGCGCTCAGAGGTGAGGCGGTTTTGTGCTGATGATCTGCCAGGGTACGAGAAATTTCTGGAGGTTTGCGAACGCTGCAAGGTGTTGGGATTTGAAGGCATGGGAGACCGCCCGTTCGACAGCGTCGGCAGTCTGATGCAAGCCATCCCGGACTTCCTGCGCATGGGTGCATGGCGGACCATTTACAGCCAGGTGGCCCGACACTTCACCAACGACAAGCTCAGAATCGTCATGAGCTTTCATCCCCTGCTCATCGGCGGCAATCCCTTTTCGGTGACAGCGGCTTATGCGCTCGTCAACGCGCTGGAGCGCACATGGGGCGTGCACTCGGCCATGGGAGGCACTGGGGCCATCGTCAAAGGCATGGTGGGCCTGCTGGACGGCCTGGGGGTGCCCATCTATTACAACTCACCGGTGGTGAAGATCCAGGTTCAAGAGGGTCGAGCCCGAGGCATTGAATTGGCCGATGGTCGATCCATACCCGCCGACATCGTGGTCAGCAATGGCGACACGGCCTGGACCTATCGCCACTTGATCGATGCCAAGCATCGCTCCCATTGGAGCAACGCCCGCATTGAGCGCGGACGCTATTCCATGGGTCTTTTTGTGTGGTACTTCGGCACAGACGGGCGCTATGAAAACGTGCCCCACCACATGTTGGTGCTGGGCCCTCGTTATCGCGAGCTCTTGACAGACATCTTCAAGCGACACGTCCTCGCGGATGATTTCAGTCTGTATTTGCACCGGCCTACCGCCACTGACCCTTCCTTGGCGCCTGAAGGGTGTGACACTTTTTATGCCCTGGCGCCGGTGCCGCACTTGGACAGTGGAACCGACTGGAGCGTGCAGGCTGAACGCATGCGCCAAGCGGTGGCCCGACGTCTTCACGAAACGGTCTTGCCGGGTCTGGAGGGACGTCTGAGGACCTCCAAGATCATGACCCCGCAGACGTTTCACGATCGCTTGTGGTCCTACAAAGGAGCGGGGTTTGGCCAAGAGCCGCTGCTTTTGCAAAGCGCTTGGTTCCGTCCTCACAACCGCAGCGAAGACATTGAAGGCCTGTACATGGTCGGTGCGGGCACGCATCCTGGAGCGGGCGTGCCTGGCGTGCTGATGTCTGCCAAAGCCCTGGAGAAAGTGGTGCCTTATGCCCATGCGTGATGAGTCTCTGGCCTCGAGTGATTTGGCCTCCTGCATCGCAATGATGCAAGGCGGTTCCAAGACCTTTTTTGCGGCCAGCCGGCTCTTGCCGCCGCGTATTCGCTATCAGGCCATTGCCCTTTACGCATTTTGTCGCGTGGCCGACGACTGTGTGGATCACGCCGGTGCCCATGATGAGCCCCTGGAACACCTGAATGCGCGATTGGATGCCATCTACGCGGGTGCGCCGTTGGATCATGTCGAAGACCACGCATTGAGCATGGTGGTGGCCCAGGTGGGTTTGCCCCGCCATCTCTTGCAAGCCCTGATTGAAGGTTTCGCCTGGGACGCCGAGGGGCGCCGGTACGAGCGCCTTGAAGATGTGTTGGATTACAGCGCTCGAGTGGCTGGCAGCGTGGGCGCCATGATGTGTTGGATCATGGGGCCACGCGATGCCCCTACGCTCGAGCGAGCTTGTGAGCTGGGCCTGGCCATGCAACTCACCAACATCGCTCGCGATGTGGGCGAGGACGCACGCATGGGCCGCTTGTACCTGCCGCGCCAGTGGATGCGGGCCAGCGGTTTGGATCCGGATGTGTGGCTGCAGCAGCCATCGTTCAACGGTGCTTTATCGAGCGTGATTGCCAGGCTATTGGGTGAGGCCGAACGGCTTTATGAAAAAGCCAAACCCGGCATCGCCAAGTTGCCGCCCGATTGCCGAGCGGCCATTTACTCAGCCAGTCTGATTTACTCTGAAATAGGCCACCAACTCAAAAGAGAGGGCCTCAATTCGGTCGACCACCGCACGGTGGTCAGCGCTTCGCGCAAACTCAAGCTGTTGCTCGCTGCGTGGACACAGGCAGCATGGATCCGCATGTCAGAGCGCGACCCCGAACCCGAACAGGCCATCGAGGACATGGTGAGGGAATGCGTGTCGGGTCACTCCGCCACATCTGCAGCGTCGTCGCAGGCCGTTTACTTCCCAAGTCGAAGTGCGGCTCAACGTGTGGCGTGGGTGCTCGACCTGCTGGAACGCAGGGAGCACCAAAAGCGCGATCGGGCGATCAGCGCCGTGGCCGGTTGAACCAATTGGCCAGCATGAACAAGCAGAACACCAAATACAAGATGATCAGGATGTATTTCAGTTCCATGGAGTCTTCCTTGTCTACCAAGTCAGGAGTGTAAGCGAGTTGATCGAACCCGTGTCAACGGCCACATGAGCCACAGTGTGAGCCCCAGCAAGGCCAATTCCAGACCGTAGACCACACAATAGCCGGTCCAGGAGTCAAAACCATGAGCCACGGCGTCACGCAAGACGCCACCCAAGGCCATGGATCCACCTGCGGCGGTGGCTTGCACGGCTCCCCAAGCCCCCATGGCCAATCCTGCCTGCTCTTTGGGCGCCAGATTCATGGTGGCAGTCAACGTGCCGTGGGCAAACAAACCAGCGCCCAGACCAATCAAAAAGGTTCCCAGGCTGAACATCGCGGGCATCTGGATCACGGCGGCCGCAATCACCAGCACGAAGGCGGGCAGTCCCCAGGCCGCACCCCAGGCAGCCATTCGGTAGGGATCCCCTCCTCGGCTCAGCACCCTGGACGCCCACGCAAAGCCCAACAGGCTGCCCGTGGCCAAGGTGGCGGTCAAATACGTGGTTTGAGACACGCTCAGCTTGAGAATCTCGCCCCCATAGGGCTCCAGCAACACATCCTCCATGCTGAAACCCATGGTGCCAAATCCCACCACCATGAGGCGTCGCCAAGCGTGATCGCCGCGGATGAACATCTGCCAGGCCTCAGAAAACGATGGGTCTTGGCCCATCCCGGGTCGACGCTGCCGGCTTCGACCCTCCTGCTTCCATACAGCGATCACATTGAGAACCAAGGTGATGATCGCCGCGGCCTGCACCACCTGAACCAGTCGACCCGGGCTGAACTGGGTCAACAGATCGCCGAACAACAGCGCGCTTCCGATCATCCCCACCAGCATCATCACAAACATAAAGCCCACCACATTGGCCTGCTTGTGCGGAGGCGACAAGTCGGTGGCCAGGGCCAACCCAACGGTTTGCGTGGTGTGCATGCCGGCTCCGACCAGCAAGAACGCCAGGGCCGTGGTGAGGTGCCCCACCCACTCGGGGGCGCGGGCGGACTCTCCCAACCCAGCCAAAACGAGCAATGAAAAGGGCATGACGGCAAAGCCGGCTATTCACCACACAAAGCGTCACTTCTTTGGTGGATCGGCGGCCTGGACCACGGCTGCGGGCGTTTTGCCAGCGGCGCCGTTAAGGAAACCCTTGACCCAGGTCGTGTTGGTCACCAGTGCAAGGTGAACGCAGAAAGAACCCACAGCGACAGCACCCAAGAAAATGGGAACGCCGACTTGGGGTCTCACGACGCACCACAATTTTCCGTAAATCATGGTTGGTCTCCCTTCACTTCAGCCACGGTGAATAGATATAGGCCAGCAGATGGGCTAACGCGGCAATCATGCCGAATATCTGCGTGCCCTGGATGAGATGCCGATGGATCTCCTCCGACTCGGCCTCGGTCAAACCGGTGGGCCATACTTTGTCTTTATCAGACATTGTTTCCTCCTTGCAAGAAGAGAACGTGCTACACCCGCACGAGGGTTATCCGGAGAGACTCCGAATTCTTTGGGCATACCTAAAGGCATGCACATATTCACGATCTCCGAGGCATTCGCCATGGCAACATGGACCGGACCACGGGAGACACCAAACGAGGGACAGACAAGGTCTCATGAAAGGCCAGACCGTCAACGCCTCTTGCGCGCTGTCTGAGCCAACACCGTTGATAAAACGGCGTGTCTTCAAGTTGTTCGTGCAATGAAACCGGATGCGCAGAGCGCGCCCTGCGATGCACACGCCAGGCCGTGGGTGACAACGCCTGAACGGGGTCTGCAGCTTGCTCGGTCACTTGACCATCGGCACCGAAGCGAAGGTTCAACACCCGTTCGGCTCTGTCGGGCCATTGCATGTCATACACCACCTGGGTGCTGCCGTCTGGCCAGGCCATGCGCGACCAATTCCAATGATGGAAGGCTTTTTCTATCGGCTCGTCGCCCTCGTTGGAGTCCAAGTAGGCGTGACCTCGCCATCGCAAATCCGGCTCTTGAAGCTCCACCTCAATGCGTGCGGAAGGTGCCAAAGGCCCCCATCGATGCGCGCCCGAAGCATCGAGCGGGATCGAGTAAGAAAACAGCTGATGCGGCCAAATCTTGACTTGCCCGCGAACGCGACGGGGCCAAGGCGCACCGACCTCATCGATGTTCACCGTCAATGCAGACCCATCCCAAGTCAACTGACTGGGGCCAATCGAAAACTGTGTGGCATCGCGTTGACAAAAACGGCGACCTCTCTCGGTCATGGTCCATCGACGAGGGCCGCGGCCATACAAGGCCACGTTCAATGCGCAGTGGTTGTCAGGGTCGCAGAGCCCTCGGGACCGCGCCCACGCGTAATAAGGCGAAAAGACACTGCCCACAAAGGCAATGAGTGTCAGTCCGTGTTGGTGGTCGTCACTCATCGCGTCTGCATACCACCAAAGGTAACCACCTGGGGGGACGGTCTGATCGAAGCGCGGCTCGCCATGATGGCCTCGGCCGCCCG
>RFSP01000011.1 GCA_009923895.1 Betaproteobacteria bacterium
ATGAAGGCCAGCAAAAACAACCTGGACTTCTTTGACATGATGCGTCGCGGGGGGTAATGGCCTCCCCGCCGACGCCATGCATGACCCACGAAGGCTTTCGGCACCCTCTGTCAATTTCTGTATATAATTCCAGGTTACCCTAACGGGCAAGTGCTTGCGCTTTCGGCAAGTGGCTCCCCAGATCCCAAGGAAGGTTTTCCATGAAACAAGGCATTCACCCCGAGTATCGCGACGTTTGTTTCGTCGATTTGTCCAATGGTTTCAAGTTTGTGACCCGCTCTTGCGTGCAGTCCAAGGAGACCATCAAGCTTGACGACGGCCGTGAAGTGCCCCTCATGAAGCTCGAAACCACGAGCGAGTCGCACCCCTTCTACACCGGCACCCAAAAGAGCATCGACAGCTTGGGTGGACGCGTGGAGAAGTTCCGCAACAAATTTGCCCATCTGGGCAAGAAGTGATGGTCAAACTGGCGTCAGTGGGCGCCGGTTCAAGACCTTTTCCAGGGCAGCTTCGGCTGCCTTTTTCATGCCTCCTGTTGCATGATTGACGCGTGAGCACTCCCACACCGGCCCTCGTCACCCAACGCGCTGCCCAACGTCTGCCGCGTTGGGCACTGCTGGCCCTGTGCGCTGCTTGGATCGTGCCGGGCTTTGTCGGCCGCGATCCGTGGCGCAATGCCGACGTGACGGCCTTCGGCATCATGAGCGCAATGGCAGAAGGCCGCTCCAGCTGGTGGCACCCGACTTTGGGCGGCCTGGCTGTCGAAGGGGCCCCGTTGCCTCATTGGATCGGGGCGCTCTTCATCCACCTGCTCTCGCCGCACGTCGATCCGACCTTGGCCGTACGCATCCCCTTTGCCTTGCTGTTGGCCTTGACCTTGGCAGCGGTGTGGTACGCCACCTTTCATCTGGCCCGAACCGAGGCCGCCCAACCTCTTGCGTTTGCGTTTGGCGGAGAAGCCTCCCCGGTGGACTACGCGCGCGCGATTGCTGACGGTGCCTTGTTGGCACTGATCGCCACGCTGGGTCTGGTGCACCTGGGTCATGAGATCACTCCCGAAATGGTTCAAACAGCGGCAATGGCCGGCTATTTGTGGGCCCTTGCTGCCGCCCCTTACCGCCTTTGGCAACCTCGACTTTTGGCCCTGGGCACCCTGGCCGTCCTGTCGGTGAGCGGCGCCCCCTTTGTCGCTTGCGCGCTGGGAGGTGTTGGAGCCTGGGTGTGCTGGCGTTCCACGTACCCGGGTGTGCGTCAGTTGGCTTTTTGGCTGAGCGCTGGCGCTGTTGTGGCCGCTGCCTTGGCCACGGCCAGCCATGCCTGGACATGGCGATACGCGCTCAACGGCAGTTGGGACCAAACCTCACAAATGGTTCGCATGTGGATTTGGTTCATGTGGCCCGCTTGGCCCCTGGCGGGCCTCACCCTGTGGAGATGGCGGCGCCAGTGGCGCAACCGACATGTCGCTGTTCCGGGGTCTGCAGTGCTGCTCCTTTTTGTGGTCAGCATTTGGATGGGCGGCAGTGACCGCGCCCTGCTGTTGGCCCTGCCAGGATTGGCCATCTTGGCGGCTTTTGCGCTGCCCACCCTCAAGCGCGCCGCATCGGCAGGGATCGACTGGTTTTCGATGTGTTTCTTCACCTTGGCCGCCGCTTTCATTTGGGCGATGTACATTGCCATGGTCACGGGGCATCCGGCCCAATGGGCGGCCAATGTCAAGCGTCTGGCGCCGGGATTTGAAGCCCCGATGCAAGAACTGAGTTTGGCTTTGGCGGTGATCGCCACCTTGACCTGGCTGGCCCTCATCCGGTGGCGAACCGGCCGACATCCTCACCCTTTGTGGAAGAGCATGGCGCTGCCCGCGGGCGGCGTGGCGCTGTGCTGGCTGCTGCTCATGACCCTGTGGCTGCCTCTCTTGGACTTTGCCAGAAGCTCTCGACCCGGGATGGAGCGCGTCAGGGCCTTCGTGGGTCAACCCCCTTGCATTGCGGCACCCCATGTCAGTTTGGCCATGGTGGCTTCTTGGGAAACCTTGGCCAAGATTCCCGTCGACGCGCGCCCAGATGCCGCCAAAGACACCCAATGCCCCATCCTCATTCAGGTGACCCGATCGGGCGGGGCGGCGCCGCCGGTGCCGGGGTGGACATGGATCGGAGAGGCCAGACGGCCCACAGATCGCGCGGAGCTGGTTTCGGTCTATCGGCGTTGACGCGCGGATCGCGCGCGCCGATCACTTTACAACCCGATCAACACCATCAGCTCAACGCAGCAGCCAGGCGTTCAGCGCTTCTTCTGGCCAGGAGTGCGTCGTCGGCCTCCACCATGATGCGCAGGAGCGGCTCGGTGCCCGAAGCTCGGATGAGCACCCGCCCACGGCCGGACAACTCCGCTTCCACTGCTTGGGTCTCTGCGGCCAACTTCACGTGCGATTTCCAATCGACTCCGTCTGAGAGTCTCACATTGATGAGCGTCTGCGGGAACAACTTGACGTCGTCCAGCAAGGCATGAATGTCTTGGCCGCGGCGCTGAATGGCCTGCAGCACCTGGAGCGCACTGACGATGCCGTCACCTGTGGTGTGGCGATCGAGCGCCAACAAATGGCCAGATCCTTCTCCTCCCAGTTGCCATCCTCTGGCTTGGAGTTCTTCCAGCACGTAGCGATCGCCCACCTTGGCGCGGACCAATGGAATGGACTGGCGTTGCAAGGCTTGTTCCACACCCAAATTGGTCATCAGCGTGCCCACCACGCCGGGAACGGGTTGGCCAGCCGCCAAGCGATCCGTGGCCATCACGTAGAGAATCTCATCGCCGTTGTAGAGCCGGCCGTGTCGGTCCACCCACTGCAGGCGGTCTGCATCCCCGTCCAAGGCAATGCCGTAGTCGGCCCCTTGCGCCTTCACGGCCGCCACCAGCGCAGCCGGCGAGGTGGCACCCACGCCGTCATTGATGTTCATGCCATCGGGTGAGCATCCGATGGTGCTGACCTGCGCGCCCAGTTCATGAAACACATCGGGGGCCACGTGATAGGCGGCTCCATGGGCGGCGTCGACCACCAGCTTCAAGCCTTTGAGTGACATGTCACTGGCAAAGGTGCTCTTGCAAAACTCGATGTAGCGGCCACTGGCGTCATCCACGCGTCGGGCCTTGCCCAATGCGGCAGACCCCACCCACTGGGCCGGGCCATCGAGAGCCAATTCCACAGCCTGCTCCCACTCATCGGGCAACTTCTGCCCTTGCGCTGAGAAGAATTTCACCCCGTTGTCATTGAAGGGGTTGTGAGATGCACTGATGACCACCCCCAAATCCACGCGAAGCGCTCGCGTGAGGTAGGCCACGCCCGGAGTGGGCAAAGGCCCTGTGAGCAAGACGTCTACACCGGCCGAAGAAAAACCCGCCTGAAGGGCCGACTCGATCATGTAGCCCGACAAGCGCGTGTCTTTTCCAATGAGCACGGTGGGGCGTTGAATATCCCGCCGAAGCACGCCACCCACAGCGTGACCCAGTCGAAGCATAAAGTCTGGTGTGATGGGCGATTGACCCACCGTCCCGCGAATCCCATCAGTTCCAAAGTGCTGGCGACTCATATGCGCCCTCCTTCACCCATTGTCTCTTTGGCTTGCGTGGGACTCAGTGCCGCCCACACTTTGAGCGCGTCCACCGTGGCCGACACATCATGGACTCGCACAATTCTGGCGCCGGCCGCCACAGCAGCCAACGCCGCGGCGACACTGGCGATCATTCTGTCCTCAACCGGTCGCCCGGTGAGATGACCCAGCGTCCCTTTACGGGACCAGCCCGCCAACAAGGGCACCCCCAGTTGCAACAGTTGGGCTTGGTGTTGGGCCAGCTGCAGATTGTGCTGCAAGGTTTTGCCAAATCCGTAACCCGGATCGATGACCAAGCGAGAGCGCTCAATGCCTGCGGCCACCGCGTCAGACACCCGGGACCCAAGAAACGAAAGCACCTCCGCCACAACATCGTCGTAGGAGGGATCGCGTTGCATGGTCGCTGGTGTTCCCTGCATGTGCATCAGGCACACACCGGCACTCGGATGAGCGGCCACCTTTTGCAGCGACTGCGGCCCCCTGAGCGCCATGACGTCGTTGATGATGTCCACACCCAAATCGAGGCCCCGTTGCATCACGGGCGCGTGGCGTGTATCCAAAGACACGGGCACACCCAGGGTCAGGGCATGCATCAACACCGGTCGCACCCGATGCCACTCTTCTTCGGGCGTGATGGGCTGGGCACCCGGCCGCGTGGACTCTCCGCCAATGTCGAGCATGTCGGCGCCTTCGGAGATCAAGCGCTCGCAGTGACGCAGGCCCGCCCCCTCGGGGCTCAAATGCCCACCGTCTGAAAACGAGTCGGGCGTGAGATTGACGATGCCCATGACCCGCGGCTTCGACAGATCAATGAGATGGCGGGTGGTCTTCCAAAACATAAAAACGACGACGGGGCTCAGAGCCCCGTCTTGAATTGAATGCCTTGAGGATCAAGCAGCAGCATGCGCCCCATCGGCAGACACGGGCTCCGAAGGGCCTCCGCTGCGCGGTGGCGGCGACGACCAGTCCTTGGGAGGACGAGGCGGCTTGCCTTCCATGATGTCATCCAACTGCTCGGTGTCGATGGTCTCCCAGTCCAGCAAGGCTTTGGCCATGGCATGCATCTTGTCTTGATTGCCTTCGATCAAACGGCGAGCAATGCCGTACTGCTCATCGATGATTCGGCGGATCTCCAAATCCACTTTTTGCATGGTCTGCTCTGACACATTGACTTGCTTGGTGACCGAGCGACCCAAAAAGACTTCACCTTCGTTTTCTGCATAGACCATGGGACCCAGCTCGTCGCTCATGCCATAGCGGGTCACCATGTCTCGGGCCAGCTGGGTGGCCCGCTCAAAGTCATTGCTTGCGCCGGTGGTCATTTGGTGCATGAACACTTCTTCGGCAATCCGCCCCCCGAAAAGGACGGAAATGGTGGACAGCATGCGCTCCTTGTCCATGGAGTAGCGGTCCCCTTCCGGCAACTGCATGGTCACTCCCAGCGCTCGGCCCCGAGGGATGATGGTGACTTTGTGAACGGGGTCGGTCTTGGGCATGAGCCTTGCCACCAAGGCGTGGCCAGACTCGTGATAGGCGGTATTGCGACGCTCTTCCTCGGCCATGACCATGGACTTGCGCTCCGGGCCCATCATGATTTTGTCTTTGGCCTTCTCAAAGTCGACCATCTCCACCACGCGCGCATTGCGCCGGGCCGCGAACAAGGCCGCCTCGTTGACCAGGTTGGCCAAATCCGCCCCGGAGAACCCAGGCGTGCCTCGGGCCAAGATGTCTGCTTTGATGTCTTGCCCCACGGGCACTTTGCGCATGTGCACGTTGAGAATTTGCTCTCGGCCCCGCACATCGGGCAGGGTGACATACACCTGGCGATCAAAGCGCCCAGGGCGCAACAGGGCCGGGTCAAGAATGTCAGGCCGGTTGGTGGCGGCCATGACGATCACGCCCATATTGGTCTCGAAACCATCCATCTCCACCAGCATTTGGTTGAGCGTCTGCTCACGCTCATCGTTGCCGCCCCCCAGGCCCGCGCCACGATGGCGGCCCACGGCGTCAATTTCGTCGATGAAGATGATGCAAGGCGCACTCTTCTTGGCCTGCTCGAACATGTCACGGACACGGGCCGCGCCCACACCCACGAACATTTCCACAAAGTCCGAACCGCTGATGCTGAAAAACGGCACCTTGGCCTCACCGGCAATCGCCTTGGCCAACAAGGTCTTGCCGGTACCGGGCGGCCCCACCAGCAACACCCCCCGTGGGATGCGACCCCCGAGCTTTTGGAACTTCTGAGGATCTTTCAGGAAGTCCACCAACTCCTTGACCTCTTCTTTGGCCTCGTCGCAACCCGCCACATCGGCGAAGGTGGTGGAGTTGTTGGCCTCGTCCAGCATGCGGGCCTTGCTTTTCCCGAAGCTGAAGGCTCCTCCCTTGCCGCCCCCTTGCATTTGACGCATGAAGTAAATCCACACGCCAATGAGGATGAGCATGGGCCCCCAACTCACAAGCAGGCTCATGAGCACCGAGGGTTCCTCGCGGGGTTTGACGTCAAACTTGACCCCATTGTTGCGAAGATCGCCCACCAGGCCACGGTCCAGATAGGTGGCCGTCACCCGCAGTCTCTTGTCGTCCGACGTGACGGCCAAAATTTCTGTCCCTCCCCCCGGGTTTTCTTGGAGGGTGACGGATTTGATGCGTTTGGCTTGGACTTCGTCCAGAAACTCCGAGTAGCCGATTTGACTGCCCGAGAAATTCCCACGATCGAACTGCTTGAAGACAGTGAACAGCACCAGACCGATCACCAGCCACACAGCCACTTTGGAGAACCATTGATTGTTCACCGAGACTCCTTCTCAGCTCACGCCGGAATTCCTGCCTGGCCCTTGATGGATTGAACCTCCAAAAAGCGCCAACTTACAAACAATTTGTGATATGGGGTCGAGTGTAGTGCACACAAGGCCTGGTTTCTGGCTTTCGTTGGGGGTGCCGCTCATGGCGTCAGGGCTTTTGGACCGATTCCCACCAAAAAGGTCTCTGCCGAGCGGTCTCTCGAAGCCTTGGGCTTGATGGGCTTGACCACGCGGAAACTCTCCTTGAACAGCTTGGCCAGCTGGCTGTATCCGCTGCCATGAAAGGCTTTGCAGACCAGGGCCCCTTCAGGCTGCAGGTGGCGTCGCGAAAAATCCACAGCCAGCTCCACCAAATGCGAAATTCGGGCCGAATCCGAAGCTGCCACGCCAGACAGGTTGGGCGCCATGTCGGAAACCACCACATCCACCGGGCGCCCCGCCAGGACCGATTCCAGCGTCGCAAGCACCGAATCCTCACGGAAATCTCCCTGAATGAAGTGGACGCCTTCAATGGGCTCAAATTCCAGCAGGTCCAAGGCGATCAGGGTCCCGTGCAGTTCTCCAGAGGCGGCGCCCGCGGGCGCAAATCGTCGCCGAACGTACTGACTCCATGCGCCCGGTGAAGCGCCCAAATCCACCACCACCTGACCGGGGCGGATCAGCCGGAAGGTCTCATCGATTTCTTTGAGCTTGTAGGCCGCTCGCGCTCGATAGCCTTCTTTTTGGGCCAATTTGACGTAAGGGTCGGTCAAGTGGTCATGCAACCACGCTTTGTTGACCTTGCCGCGACCGGACTTTGCTTTCATGGTGCTGGGATAATACGGGCATGACTGCCCTGTTGATCTCCTCCGACCAGCGCCGCACCCATCGCGCCCAAGCCCACCCTTTGAAACCGGTGGTTCACATTGGGGCCGATGGCCTCACCCCCGGTTTGATCAAAGAGACCGACGCTGCGCTGAACGCACACGGCCTCATCAAGATTCGCGTGTTCAGTGACGATCGCGACCACAGAGAACAGTTGTTTCATGACTTGGCGGACAAACTGAATGCCGCTCCCGTGCAACACATCGGCAAGCTGCTGGTGCTTTGGCGGCCTGTACCGTCCAAAGAAACAGCCGAACGAGAAGATCGAAAACCTGGACCCAAAGTGGTCAAGGTCGTGAGTTTTTCCAAGAGCGGCAACCACCGGGCCACCATCAAAAAAGTGCGCGTGCTCGGCAATCAACGCCTCACGGCCGCTGGCACTCTCAAACGCAAGTCAAGCCGGCAATCCAGCGTCAAAAAGAAATCTCAGACGTAGCGAACGCCCACAATTTCGTACGACTTGACACCACCCGGTGCCTGGACGTCGGCCACATCTCCTTCAGACTTGCCAATCAAGGCACGCGCAATGGGGCTGGAAATGGAAATCAAGCCCAGCTTGAGATCCGCTTCATCGTCCCCCACGATTTGGTAGGTCACGCGGCCGCCCGAATCTTGATCTTCTAGATCGACCGTGGCACCAAACACCACCCGACCGTCGGCATCCAGAGTGGAAGGGTCGATCACCTGCGCGGCAGCCAGCTTGGCTTCGAGTTCGAGGATTCGGCCTTCAATAAAGCCCTGCTTGTCCTTGGCCGCATCGTATTCGGCGTTTTCGGAAAGATCGCCTTGAGCGCGAGCCTCGGCAATGGCCTGAATGACAGCATGACGCTCCACCGATTTGAGTCGGTGGAGTTCTTCCTTGAGCTTTTCAGCACCGCGGCGGGTCAGAGGAATGGTGGCCATGAAGGAGCTGTTAAGGCAATTGTGCGTGGAGTTCTTGGAGGGAGTGCACAGCGAGGTCGCGAGAATGTTTCATCGCCTCGGTGGCGGCTTCGCTGCCGGCCATGGTGGTGTAGTAAGTCACCCGGTTGGCCAAGGCCGCGGTGCGAATGTACCTCGAATCGGCAATGGCCGTTCTGGTTTCGTCGACGGTGGTCAGCACCAACTGGATCTCGCCCGCCTTGACCTGGTCGGCGATGTGGGGCCGCCCATCCTTGACCTTGTTGACCACCTTGACCGGGATCCCCGCTTCTTGAATGGCGGCGGCTGTGCCTTTGGTGGCCACCAGTCCAAAGCCCAGCGCATGCAGATCTTGGGCGACCGCCACTGCGCGCGCCTTGTCGGCGTTTTTGACTGTCAGCACCACGTTGCCCTGGGAAGGCAATCGGGAACCCGCACCCAACTGGCTCTTGAACATGGCCTCGCCAAAGGTCTTGCCCACCCCCATCACCTCGCCCGTCGAGCGCATCTCGGGACCCAAGATGGGATCCACGCCGGGAAATTTATTGAAAGGGAAGACCGCTTCCTTGACGCTGAAATAGGGAGGGATGACCTCTCCACGCACTTCTTTTTGCCCTTGAAGAGGCTGCCCCGCCATGCACCGCGCGGCAATCTTGGCCAGCGGTTGGCCGGTGGCCTTGCTCACAAAGGGCACGGTCCGGGAGGCTCGGGGGTTGACCTCGAGCACATAGACCACGGCCTGATCGCCATCACCTTGGATGGCGAACTGAACGTTCATCAGGCCCACGACATTGAGCGCACGCGCCATCAGCACCGTCTGCCGGCGCATCTCGTCTTGCAATGTCGCACTCAATGTATAGGGGGGCAACGAACATGCCGAGTCGCCAGAGTGAATCCCGGCGGCTTCGACGTGCTCCATGATGCCGCCGATCATGACTTCTTTGCCGTCGCCGATGCAGTCCACATCCACTTCGACTGCATCATCCAAGAAGCGATCCAACAACACCGGAGACTTTTCGCTCACGCGAACGGCTTCGCGCATGTAGCGCTCCAGATCTTTGTCTCCGTGCACAATTTCCATCGCTCGGCCACCCAGCACATAACTGGGCCGTACCACCAAGGGATAGCCAATTTCGTTGGCCAAAGCCAAAGCTTGTTCTTCGGTCCGCGCCGTGCGGTTGGGCGGCTGCTTGAGGCCCAAGGTGTGAAGCAGCTTCTGGAAGCGCTCACGGTCCTCTGCAATGTCGATGGAATCAGGCGTGGTACCGATGATCGGAACGCCCGCACGCTCCAAGTCGAGCGCGAGCTTCAGAGGCGTTTGGCCCCCAAACTGCACGATCACCCCTTCGGGCTTTTCTTTGTCGACAATCTCGAGCACGTCTTCGAGCGTGACCGGCTCAAAATACAGACGGTCGCTGGTGTCGTAGTCGGTGGAGACCGTCTCCGGATTGCAGTTGACCATGATGGTCTCATAGCCATCTTCGCGCATGGCCAGCGCCGCGTGGACACAGCAGTAATCAAACTCAATGCCCTGGCCGATGCGGTTGGGTCCGCCGCCCAACACCATGATCTTGCGTCGCTGGGTAGGCTCGGCCTCGCACTCCTCCTCGTAGGTGGAATACATATAGGCCGTCTGCGTGGAAAATTCAGCAGCGCAGGTGTCGACCCTTTTGTACACCGGACGAATATTCAGCGCGTGACGCCGCTGCCTGACGGCATGTTGATGCGTCCCCAGAATTTTGGCCAGGCGGCGGTCAGAGAAGCCTTGACGCTTCAGTGATCGCAGCTCCTGGGCGCTCAAGTCATCCAAGGAGCGTCCCGACAGCCCTGTCTCCGTCTTGACGATGTCTTCGATCTGGGCCAAAAACCAAGGGTCGATGGCGGTTTCTTCAAACACCTCGTCCAGGCTCATGCCCATTCTGAAGGCATCTCCCACAAACAAGATGCGTTCGGGGCCGGGCTCTCCAATTTCCTCAACGATTTCTTCGCGATCGGTGCTGCGCTCGCTCAGGCCATCGATGCCAGTTTCCAACCCACGCAAGGCCTTTTGAAAGCTTTCTTGGAACGTCCGTCCGATGGCCATGACCTCTCCCACCGACTTCATTTGGGTGGTGAGGTGGGGATCGGCCGCGGGGAATTTCTCAAAGGCAAACCGGGGAATCTTGGTCACCACGTAATCGATGCTCGGCTCAAAGCTCGCCGGCGTGGCACCGCCCGTGATGTCATTGCGCAGCTCGTCCAAGGTATAGCCCACGGCCAGCTTGGCAGCCACCTTGGCGATGGGAAAACCCGTGGCCTTGGAAGCCAAGGCCGATGAGCGCGACACCCGGGGGTTCATCTCAATCACGATCATTCGGCCGTTGGCCGGGTTGATCGAGAACTGCACATTGGAGCCCCCGGTGTCCACACCAATCTCCCGCAGGATGGCAATGGAGGCGTTGCGCAGCAGTTGGTACTCTTTGTCGGTCAAGGTCTGCGCCGGCGCCACGGTGATGGAGTCGCCCGTGTGGATACCCATGGGGTCCAGGTTCTCGATGGAGCAGACGATGATGCAGTTGTCCACGCGGTCGCGGACCACCTCCATCTCGAACTCTTTCCAACCGATGAGAGACTCCTCGATGAGCAACTCTCGGGTCGGCGACAAATCCAAGCCCCGCTTGCAGATTTCTTCAAACTCCTCGGGGTTGTAGGCAATGCCGCCCCCCGTGCCACCCAGCGTGAAGCTCGGGCGTATCACCACCGGGAAGCCGGGACCTGCGGTCTGCTGCGCGATCTGCTTTTGAACCGCCCAAGCCTCGTCCATGGAATGTGCAATGCCGCTCTTGGCCGAGTCCAAACCGATGCTCGTCATGGCCTCTTTGAACTTCAGACGGTCTTCAGCTTTCTCGATGGCCTTTTCGTTGGCCCCGATCATCTCGACCCCATAGCGCTGCAACACCCCGTTGCGATGCAAGTCGAGCGCACAGTTCAATGCCGTTTGCCCTCCCATGGTGGGCAGAACGGCATCGGGCCTCTCCTTGGCGATGATCTTTTCCACCACCTGCCAAGTGATCGGCTCAATGTAGGTCGCATCCGCCATGCCGGGGTCGGTCATGATGGTCGCAGGATTGCTGTTGACCAAAATGACACGGTAACCCTCTTCACGCAGGGCCTTGCACGCTTGGGCGCCGGAGTAGTCAAATTCACAGGCCTGCCCAATCACGATGGGGCCTGCGCCGATGATGAGGATGCTCTTGAGGTCGGTACGCTTAGGCATGGGAGTGCTCCGACATCAGGGCCGTGAAACGATCGAAAAGGTAGGCGATGTCATGGGGGCCCGGAGACGCCTCTGGATGCCCCTGGAAACAAAAGGCCGGACGATCGGTGCGAGCCAATCCCTGGATGGTGCCATCGAAGAGGCTGACATGGGTGGTGCGAAGGTTCTTGGGCAGGCTGGCCTCGTCCACGGCAAACCCATGGTTTTGACTGGTGATGCTGACCCGCCCCGTGTCCAGATCCTTGACCGGGTGGTTGGCACCGTGATGCCCGAATTTCATCTTGAAAGTCTTGGCGCCAGAAGCCAGAGCCATGATTTGGTGACCCAGGCAAATGCCAAAAGTGGGTAAACCTGTTTCGATCAAGGTGGCCGCTGCGGAGATAGCGTATTCGCAAGGTTGCGGATCTCCGGGCCCATTGCTCAAGAAAATGCCATCCGGCTTGAGCGCCAACACCTCCTGAGCCGAGGTCTTTGCGGGAACCACCGTCAGTCGGCACCCCCGACTGACCAGCATGCGCAAGATGTTGCGCTTGACACCAAAGTCATAAGCCACCACATGAAAGCGGCCCGAAGTGTTTTGGGCGTAACCAGACCCCAAGGCCCACTCGGCTTCGCTCCAAGCATAGGGCTCAGACACGGAGACCACTTGGGCCAAGTCTTGGCCCGCCATGGACGGCGCGCTGGCCGCTTGTCGGATGGCCGATTCGATCTGTGTCCGCGTAGGCTCAACACCGGCTGGAAAGGCTTGGATGCAGCCGTTTTGGGCACCGGTGGTGCGCAACACCCGGGTGAGTTTTCGGGTGTCGATGTCGGCGATGGCAACGGTGCCTTCTCGGACCAAGTATTGCGACAAAGTCAGCGACTGGCGAAAGTTGGAAGAACGAATCGGCAGGTCCCGGATCACCAGGCCCGCGGCATGCACCTTCGAAGCTTCGACGTCCTCCGCGTTGACGCCATAGTTGCCAATGTGCGGGTAAGTCAGCGTGACGATCTGCTGGCAGTAGCTGGGATCGGTGAGGATTTCTTGGTAGCCCGTCAGCGCGGTGTTGAAGACCACTTCACCCACGGTGGTGCCAACGGCACCGATGGAACTCCCTTGGAAGACGGTTCCGTCTGCAAGGGCGAGTACGGCAATCGGCAGTTGGGGCAGCAAGAAAAAACTCCGGTCTTCACGCACCCAGCTCAGCGCCAGCGGCGACCGCTGGGGCGCTCACAGGCTTCGAGTCAAGGGGGGAAACCGAGGTCGAGTTTCGCTGGGTGGTGGTCGTTGTGAAAAAACAGCGGATTATAGCGCGGCGATCCCCGCTTTGGCGATCTCAGCGTCTTCGGAAGACTTCACGCCGCTGACACCGACCGCGCCCACACAAACCCCTTCCACCATGACAGGCACGCCCCCTTCCAGCATGCCTTCCAATTCGGGGGCGCTCAAAAACGAATAGCGACCCGCGTTGATGATGTCCTCATAAATCTTGGACTCTCGACGACCCAAGGCGGCCGTCCTCGCCTTGGCGGGCGCGATGTAGGAGGAAATGGGGGCCACCGCATCGGTTCTCTGCAGCCAGAGCAAATGGCCTCCATCGTCCACCACGGCCACGGTCACGGCCCACTGGTGCGCGGCCGCGTGATCCATTGCCGCGCGACCGATGCGCTGGGCGTCATCCAGGGACAAAACAGGTTTGGTCTTCATGGGGGTGCAAGTCTTTGACGTTGGGACAAGGATGGACGATACCCCAACAGGGTTATCCACGGGAGCCGTAAGCCCACTAGAATACGGGCGTTCCAGCATTTGGAACCGGCGTGCTTCACCCGAGGCGCGGTTGTTTTGTTGAACATTGACTGGAGAAAGACATGAACGACCAAGTGCAGATGCTCTATGCAGCGGACGACTTCGCGCTGGCCGCTCAGCGCCACCGCGTCTTGCGCAACACCTATGGCCTTTTGGCTGTTTCCTTGGTTCCCACGGTATTGGGGGCCTGGGTCGGCGTTTCCACCGGGATCTCTCAAGCCATGGGAGGCGGACTGGCTGCCCTGCTCTTTTTGGCGGGTGCCTTTGCTTTCATGTTCGCCATTGAGAAAACCAAAGACTCCGCCACGGGGGTGTACCTCCTGCTGGCCTTCACCTTCTTTATGGGGCTGATGTTGTCCCGCCTGGTGGGACAAGTCCTCGGCTTTCGAAACGGAACCTCTTTGGTGATGACAGCCTTTGGCGGAACTGCGGCTGTCTTCTTCGCCATGGCCTCTTTGTCAACGGTCATCAAACGCGACCTGTCGGGCATGGGCAAGTTTTTGATGGTGGGCGCGGTGATCTTGTTGGTGGCGGGGATTGCCAACATCTTCCTGCAATCTTCGGCCCTGATGCTGACCCTGATTGTGGCCAGCCTCGGGATTTTTTCCGCCTTCATGCTCTATGACATCAAGCGGGTGGTGGACGGTGGAGAGACCAACTATGTCAGCGCCACACTCGCCATTTATCTGGATGTCTATAACGTCTTCCAGAGCCTGCTGGCCCTGTTGGGCATCGTGGGCGGAGACCGCGACTGACCGTCCGGTCTTTGAACGCATTTCGCAAAGGGCCCTCAGGGGCCCTTTTTGTCGAAAACCGCCATGCTCTCCACGTGCGCGGTGTGCGCAAACATGTTCACCACGCCAGCCGCCACGCACCGGTATCCCGCTTGATGAACCAGCAGCCCCGCATCGCGCGCCAAAGTCGCAGGGTTGCAACTCACGTACACGATTCGGCGAGGCGGTTGCCAGGCTGTAGATGCCGCATGAGCTTCTGAGGCGCACAAATCGGCCAAGGCCTTGGACAGGGCAAAAGCCCCTTCCCGTGGCGGATCAATCAGCCAACGCTGCGCCTGCGGCAATGCAGCCAGTGTCGCGGGATCCATCTCAAACAAATTGCGAGCTTCGAATGTCGTTTTGGCGGACAAGCCATTGAGGCCGGCATTGCTCTGGGCGCGCTCCACCAGCGTGGTGCTGCCTTCAATCCCCCACACGTGACGGGCATGACGGGCCAAAGGCAAGGTGAAATTGCCCAGGCCACAAAACCAGTCGATGACTTGGTCTTCAGGACTTGCCTCCAGGCATTGAACGGCGCGATGGACCAGGACCCGATTGATCATGGGGTTGACCTGGGTAAAGTCTGTGGGCTTGAAAGGCATTTCCACGTCGAACTCTGCCAGCCGATAAGCGAGTGGCGGCGACTGTGGATCGAGCACGTGCACGGTGTCAGGGCCTCCAGGCTGCAGCCACCATTGGATGTCATGCTGGACTGCAAACGCTCTGAGCTTTTGAAGGTCGGCCGAGGTCATGGGCTCCAGATGTCGAAGCACCAAAGCAGTGACCGAGTCACCCACCGCCAGCTCGATTTGCGGCAGCCGATCGCGTTGATCCATCTGCCCAATAAGCGACCTCAAGGGCAGCAGCAAACGGCTGACGTGTGCAGGCAGCACGGCACATTCACCCATGTCGGCCACATACCGGGACTTGCGTTCATGGAAGCCCACCAAGACGGTGGCCTTCTTGGCCACATATCGCACAGAAAGCCGGGCACGAAAGCGATACCCCCAAGAGGGCCCTTCGATGGGTCGCAAGATGCGATCAGGCTTGACCTTGGCCAGATGCCACAGGTTGTCCTCCAGCACCCTTTGCTTTACAGCCACCTGGGCGGCGGGCTCCAAATGCTGCATCTTGCAGCCGCCACAAGCGCCTGCGTGAAGTCCAAAGTGGGGACACCGAGGGCGCACCCGTTGAGAGCTCTCTCGGTCCAACGAGCGCAGCGTGCCCTGCTCCCACTGGTTCTTTTGACGGTGGACGTCGACCTGCACCCGTTCTGTGGGCAAGGCCCCTTCGATGAAGACCACCTTGCCGTCGAGTCGACGGGCCACGCCCTGGCCTTCGAGGTCCAGGGCCGTGACCTCCAATGCGTCCACTTAGATCAATTGGCAGGCGGCTTGACGTATCCGGACACCACCTTCCAGCGCCCATCCTGAATTTGCGACAGGCGCATCATGTCGTTGCCCAGCCGCTTGGTGGGGCTGAACGTGGCCTCGGGTGCTCCGAAGATATCGGCCGGAATCGTCATGGTGTCCATGGCCTTGATAAAGGTGTCGGTGGTCAAATTGGCCCCTGCCTTTTGTGCCCCGCGGATGAACGCATCGATGAGCGTGTATCCATAAGCGGAGAAGGTGGTGGGGTCCTCGTTGAACTTGGTCTTGTACTTGTTGGCCCAGAACCGCAGGGGTTGCGTGGCCTCGTCCAGGTAAGGATGTTGCGTGGTCATGGTGGCATACAGCCCATCCATGGCCTTGCCGCCCAATTTGTGGATCAGGTCGGTATAAGCGGCACTGGAACCCAGGAACACGGGGTTGAATCCGGTCTTGCGGCTTTCGGCAATGGCACCGATGGTCTCGCGGATGATGGTGCCCAGCACGACCAAGTCGCAAGAGGCGGCCTTCATCTTGGCGACCTGCGAGGAAAAGTCGGTGGCGCCTCGCTTGTAGCTGGTCTTCTCGGCAAACTCCATCCCCATCGTCTTGAGCCCCGCTTCACCGCCTCTCAAGACTTCCAGGCCGAATTCATCGTCCTGGTACATGATGCACACCTTCTTGCTGCCCTTTTCCTTGACCAGGTTGGGCAGGCTGCCACGAATGCCATCAAAGTAAGTGGCTGCATAAGAGTATTTGAGCCGATGAAAGGGCTCATACATCTCACGAGCGGCCGTCACAGGAAAGAAGTTGATGACGTTCTTCTCAAACTGGATGGGCATGGCCGCAATGTTCTGGGCCGTCCCCAGGCTGCCCACGACCATGAACACTTTGTCTTGGTTGACGAGCTTTTGCGCTGCGAGGGCGGCTTTTCGGGGGTCGTAGCCAGAATCCTCCACCAACAGTTTGATCTTGCGACCTTGCACGCCGCCTTGCTCATGCAACTCGTCGATTCGAAGCAACATGCCCATTCGAATTTGCTTGCCATATCCGGCCAACGGACCAGACAGGTCTTGAATGGACCCCAAGGTGATCTCGGTCTTGGTGACCCCTTGTTGAGCCGAAACCCCCATCGATGAGAGGGACAACAAGGCGATACCGACCGCACGAGCGAGATTGATCATGGCGATGAACTCCTGACATGAACAGAGGAAGAACAGCGCATGCTAGCGCGGACGAAGGGTCTGTGGCCCCCGCGAAAACGCTGATACGCAAACGCTTGAGACCTTGGGTGGACCACCCAATGCCCCTTGAATGCCCCTTGAATGCCCCTTGAATGCCCCTTGAGAGCCCCTTATCGGGCAGGAAGCAGCTTGGCCGGGTCCACCGGTTTGCCCATGCGGCGAATCTCAAAGTGCAATTGCACCCGCTCCGCGTCGCTTGAGCCCATTTCGGCGATTTTTTGCCCTTTTCTTACGGCTTGATCCTCTTTGACCAGCAATGACTGGTTGTGCGCATAGGCCGTTAAGAACGTGGCGTTGTGTTTGACGATGACCAAGTTGCCATAGCCTCGCAAACCCGCACCGGCATAGACCACCCGTCCGTCGGCGGCGGCCAGCACGGGATCTCCGGCTTTCCCCCCAATGGCCAGCCCTTTGATGTTGCGACCTTCGTCAAAGTTGGCCAACACTTGCCCGGACGCCGGCCACATCCAAGAAATGTCCTCTTCAGATGAAGACGTCGAGGCCGCCGGTGTAACCGAAGGCGGGGAAGGCTGGGAAGGCGCGACCGAGGGGACCGCGGCGACAGGTTTGGTTTCGGCGGGACGGGCCTCCGGCTTCACGGGGGATGCCACGGCGGCCGTTACAGAAGGAGCAGGCACCACCGCAGACGCCACGGCGGTGGGCGGAATGACACGCAATACTTGGCCAACCTCAATCAGGTTGCTGTTTT
>RFSP01000101.1 GCA_009923895.1 Betaproteobacteria bacterium
CTGCCCACCCCGCCCAACACCGCCATGAAAAGGTATTCAATGCCTTTGCCGATGGAAAACGGTGTGGGATTGACGGCGCGTTGGAAGTGCGCAAAGAGCCACCCCGATATCGCGGCCAGCACGGCGGCGTAGACGAAGACGATCAATTTGTAACGGAAGGTGGAGATGCCCATGGCCTCGGCCATGGTGGCGCCGCTTTTGAGTGAACGAATGGCACGCCCCGGCCGCGAATCCAACAGGTGCGTCATGGCCAGTGCGGCCACCAACACCATGCCCCAAATCAGGTCGTGCAGACCGCGGCCGCTGCCAAGTGACGTGCCGAACAACTCCAACGCAGGCACACCCAAGATGCCGTCGTATTTGCCCAGCCACTCCATATTGGCCATGGTGTAGTTGAGCGACAGGCCCCAAGCGATGGTGGCCAGGGGCAGATAGTGGCCCGACATGCGCAAGGTGATGAGACCCACCACCAGCGCCGCCACCACCGACAGACCCACACCGGCCAAAAGAGTGAGCCAGGGAGAGACGTTCATCTTGACGGCCAGAAACGCAGCCGTGTAAGCACCAATGCCCACAAAGGCGGCCTGCCCAAACGAGGTCAGGCCGCTCACGCCGGTGAGCAGCACCAGCCCCAGAGCCACAAGCGCATACAAGCCGATGAAATTGGACTGCGTGATCCAGAAATCTGGCACGGGCAGTGCTGGCAAGAGCAGCATCAGCAAGGCAAAGGCCGCAAAGGCAAAGCGTCGCACCAAAGCGAAGAGGGAGTTCATTTCAGTGCTCCTCCCCGTGCGGGTCTCGCAACGAGCGCCACAGCAGCACAGGCAAGATGGAGCTGAAGACAATCACTTCTTTGAAGGCGCTGGCCCAAAATGAGCCAAAACTTTCAATCAGGCCCACGCCCAGCGCACCCACCAAGGCCAGCGGGTAGCTTGACAGTCCGGCGAACACCGCGGCCACAAAGCCCTTGAGGCCAATGATGAAGCCACTGTCGTAAAACAAGGTGGTGGTGGGGCCAATGAGCAAGCCGGACAAGGCGCCAATGAAAGCCGCCATGGTGAAGGACAGACGCCCTGCCGTGGTGCTGGAAATGCCCATGAGGCGGGCCCCCAGGCGGTTGACAGCGGTGGCGCGCAAGGCCTTGCCACGCAAAGAGCGCTCAAAAAACAGGTACAGGCTCACGATCAAGGCCAGCGACGCGGCAAAGATGATGAGCGTCTGCCCTGAGAGTGCCAAGGGACCCATTGTGAAACGTTCGTCCCAGAAGCTGGGATTGCGAAACCCTTCGGCACCGAAGAAGAAAAGGCCCAGACCCACCAGCGCAAAGTGCACACCCACCGACACGATCAGCAACACCAGCACGGTGGCGTCAGCCAAACGTTCATAAGCCAGACGGTAGATCAGCGGGCCAAAAGGCGTGACCAAAGCCAAAGTGAGCACGGCTTGTGCAAGCAAGGGCAGATTGAGCGGCGCAGCCCACCACACCACCGCTGAAATGAACAGCGGATAGGCCAAGGTGCGCGTCACGTTGCGGGTAATGCGTCCTGCAGACAGATGGTGCCGCACGCCTTGCCACACGTCGGTCACGGCCACCGACGATGACAAGATCAGCAAGAACCACACCGTTCCAGGCACCTTGCCTGTTTGCATGATGGCCAAAGTCAAAGCCCCGTAGGCCACGAACTCCCCTTGCGGAATGAAAATCACCCGCGTGACGGCAAACAACAGCACCGTGGCCAGAGCCAACAGGGCGTAGATCGCCCCATTGGTGACGCCGTCCAAGGCCAGGATGCTGGCGATCGTGAAGTCCATGGCTTGTGAGTTTGAACCGTCAGTTGGCGAGCACGAAGTCGCCGTTGACCACCTTGAGCATCACGCCGGTCTCATTGGTATAGCCCCAATGGTCGTCCTTGGTCCAGTTCATGATGCCGTGAGAAAAGACCGTGCGCCCCATGGTCTCCATGGCGTCGCGCAGCGCAGCGCGAAACTCTGCCGTGCCCGGCTTGGCCTTTTTGAGCGCCATGGGAATGATCTTCTCCAGCACAATTTGCGCGTCGTAAGAGTGACCCGCAAATTGGTTGTGCGATCCGGCGCCATAGGCCTTGTCGTACTTGGACACAAAGTCCATGGCCACCTTTTTGCTGGGGTGGTTGTCAGCCAACAAATTGCCCACCACCGCCGGTCCGGACACCACAAAAGCACCTTCCACGTCTTTACCACCCACTCGCATCAGGTCTTTGGTGGCGGCGGCGTGGGTCTGATAAATCTTGCCGGTGTAGCCGCGCTCCACGATGGCTTTGTGAGGCATGGCCGCACCCGACCCGGAGGCCACGATCAACATGGCGTCGGGTTTGGCAGCGTTGAGTTTGAGGGCTTGCGCCGTTACGCTGGTGTCGGTGCGGGCAAAACGCTCGGTGGCCACCACCTTGATGCCGGCTTTGGCAGCTTCGGGCGTGAAGGCTTGCAGCCATTGCTCGCCGTAGGCATCGGTGTAGCCCAAGAACCCCACCGTTTTAATGCCTTGCTTCTTCATGAGCTCGATCATGGCGTAGGCCATGACGTTATTGCTCTGCGGCAGGCGGAACAGCCACTGGTCTTGCCCGGGGGGCACGCCCACAGGAGAAGCGGCCAATTGCACCGTCTTGGCCTCGGTGGCCACAGGCGTCATGGCAGCGGCCACGGTGGTGATGCAAGAGCCGATGATCATGTCCACCTTGTCTTCGGTCACAAAGCGGCGGGCGTTGGTGGTGCCTTTGCCGGGGTCGGTGGCATCGTCCAGGATGATGAGATTGACTTTCTCACCCCCAATGGTCTGCGGGAACAGCTTGAACTGATTTTGCATGGGGATGCCCAGCCCAGAGCCCGGCCCCGTGAGGGACAGGCTCACGCCGATGTTCACGTCGGCCAAGGCGGCGGTTGCCGCGAGGGCTGTGGCCGTGGCCAGCAAGGTCCGCTTCAAGGTTTTCTTCATCATGTTCACAGGGTGTCTCCTCTTCAGGTCGTTTGGGTGAAAGCATTCCTTCATCCACCGGTGGCCGGTAGGATGACGTCAGGATCGGCGCTTGTATAGAGGGCCTCTACCAATGCCGCGCGGTGTTGAAGCACCGCGCGCTGGTTGATCGAGCCCTTGTCGGTGATTTCGCCCAGGTCAATCGAGGGCGGATCGGCCAGCACAAACCATCGGGCAATGCGTGTGGCGCTGCCGGTGGCTTCTTGCCACAACCGGTTGGCCAGCGACTGGAAAAATGCGCGCACGGCCGGGTGGCGCAACACCTCGGCCAACGGGGCAGTGGGGGGCAGGCCTGTGGCCAGTTGCCGACAGGCGTCGGGCCGCGGAATGATCAACGCCCCCAGGTCGTTGCGGTTGATGCCCGTGAGCACGGCGTCCTGCACGCACGGGTCGCCCGCCAGCACAATGCGCGAGCGCAAAGGGCCCACACTCACAAAGGTGCCCGTGGCCAACTTGAAGTCCTCGGCCGTGCGTCCATCAAAGAGCAGGCCGCGTTGGGGGTCTGCAGGAGAAATCCACTTGACGGCGTCACCCGTTCGGTAAAAACCCTCTTCGTCAAAGGCCGCGGCCGTCTGCTCAGGCAATCGCCAGTAACCGGGCATGACGTTGGGGCCACGAAAACGGATTTCGACCTTGTCGTCGCTGGGCACCAGTTTGACCTCGACCCCCGGGACTGGAAGCCCAATGTGGCCCGAAGCCACGTCGGTGCCCACCGCAAACGTGCAGGAAGGCGCCGTTTCAGTCATGCCCAGCCCAGTGATGACGCGTACGCGCTCGCCCACCGAGGCTTCGGCGTGCGCGTGCAGCTTGTCCCAGACCGCCTGGCTAAGCGCCGCACCCGCAAACATAAAGGCCTTGCAACGCTTGAAGAGTGTGTCGCGCAGTTGCACGTCGCTGTCCATGGCGGTGGCAATTTCTTCCAAGCCTTTGGGGACGTTGAAGTAGATGGTGGGCGAAATCTCGCGCAGGTTGCGCAGTGTGTCGGCGATGCCGGCGGGCGTGGGTTTGCCGTCGTCGATGTACAGCGAGCCGCCGTTGTAAATGGTGATGCCCACATTGTGGCTGCCGCCAAACACGTGGTTCCACGGCAGCCAATCCACCAACACCGGCGGCTCTTCGGCCATGAACCCCAAGCACTGGCGCAGCATCTGCTGGTTGCTGCACATCATGCGCTGCGTGGTGATCACGCCCTTGGGCATCTTGGTGGAGCCCGAGGTGAACAAGAATTTGGCGATGGTGTCCGGCCCCACCTGGGCATGCGCTGCTTCGCCCGAGGCACCGGGTGGGATGGCCCACAAGCTGTCAAAAGAGACCACCTGCCGGCCAGGCACATGGCCCTGTGTCATGACCAGCGTCGCGTCGGCCGCAGCCGTGGCGGCGATGGCCGGTGCATAGGCCTCATGGCTGGCAAAGATCAGCCCTGGGGTGATGGAGTCGATGATGTAGCGCAGCTTGCCGTAATCTTTGGACACCAAAGAGTAGGCCGTGGAAATGGGTGCGTAGGGCACGCCCACCCACATGGCCCCCAGCGCCAGGGTGAGGTGCTCCAGGCTGTTTTCGCTCAGGATGGCCACGGGGCGGTCGGCCGACAAGCCCAGGTTGACCAGCGCCTGGCCCACGGCGCGGGCGCGTTGCAGCATTTGGGCGTAGGTGAGGGCGGTCCAGCCTCCACCGCCGGGGCTGCGTCTGGCCACCAAAACGCGATCGGGCGCTTGGGTCGCCCAATGCTCCAGCCGGTCGGTCAACCGCGCCGGGTAGTCACCCAAGGGCTCGGTCGATCGCAGCAGCGTGGTGCCATCGGTCCCAGATTGCACATGCGCCTGCACGCAGCCCCCCACCCGCGCATCACGATAGCGGGGCGGTTGCTGATGGAGTGCCTTGGCTTCGTGCATGACGGCAGCTTGCTCAGGCGGTGGCTTTGACGACCTTGCCTGCGCGGCCTTCCAAGAAGGCGCGCAAGCGAGATTGCGCCTCGGGCGTGCTTTCGGCCACCGCCGCCATGAGCGACTCGGTAAAAAGCCCCTCACTTTGCGATTGGTCGGCAATGCGCGGCAGGGCGTGCATGACGGCAAAGTTGGACATGGGCGCATTCTGGGCAATGCGTTGGGCCAGGGCCAGGGCCTTGGCGACGCTCTCTCCCTCGGGCACCACATACTGCGACAAGCCCACAGCCAAGCCTTCATCAGCATCGTAGACGCGGCCGGTCATCATCAAGTCGGTCATGCGGGCCACGCCCATCAGCCGAGGGATGCGCGCGGAGCCGCCTCCGCCCACAAAGATGCCGCGTTGACCTTCAGGCAGACCGTAGTAGGTGGTGGTGTCTGCCACGCGAATGTGGCAAGCGCTGGCCAGCTCTAAACCACCGCCCACCACGGCGCCGTGCAAGGCGGCCACCACCGGGATGCGCCCGAATTGGATGGCGTCAAACGCGGCGTGCCACATGCGCGAGTGCAGCACACCGCTGTGAATGTCTCGCTCAACCAGTTCCGACAAATCCAGTCCGGCACAAAAGTGCTGCCCTTCGCCGCTGATGACGGCACAACGCACCGCATCGGGCAACTGGATGAAACAGGTGTGCAGCTGCTGAATCAGCGGATCGCTCAACGCATTGCGCTTGGCAGGGCGATTCAAACGGATGTGGGCCACCACACCGTCGATTGACACTTGCAGCAAATCCAAATGGTTCAGCAGGCCAGGGGCGGAGGTGTGGGTCATGACGTTTGGGCTTGGGGAGCGACTCAAGATGCAGCGCGCAAGATAGTTCAGAATATGAATAAGAAGATCAGGAGAAACCCTAGGGTTGTTGCAGAATATAGGGAGGAAAATAGCTTAAAACCTCAAAAGCCGCCTCTGTAACTGGTTCAAATTCATAACTTCTATCATGAAGACAGACGACCTCATCGCGATTGACATCCACACCCACGCCGAGGTGTCTTGTCGCAACCCTTTTGACAGCTACGGCGAGGAGTACGACCGCGCGGCGGACAAGTACTTCGGCTCTGACCGCCGGCCCACCATCGCCGAGACGGTGGCTTACTACCGCGAGCGCAAGATCGGGCTGGTGATGTTCACGGTGGATTCGGAGTCTCAGCTCGGCCGCCGCCGCGTCCCCAACGAGGAGATCTGCGACGCCGCGCGCGAGAACAGCGACATGATGGTGGCCTTTGCCTCCATCGATCCGCACAAGGGCAAGATGGGCGCGCGCGAGGCCCGCCGATTGATTGAGGAACACGGCGTCAAGGGCTTTAAGTTCCACCCCACGGTGCAGGGCTTTTTGCCCTACGACAAGATGGCTTGGCCGCTTTACGAGGTGATTGCCGAGCACAAGCTCCCCGCCATCTTCCACAGCGGGCATTCGGGCATTGGCAGCGGCATGCGCTGCGGTGGTGGTTTGCGACTGCAAAACAGCAACCCGATGTTGCTGGAAGACGTGGCCATTGACTTCCCTGACATTGAGATCGTCATCGCCCACCCCAGCTGGCCCTGGCAGGACGAGGCGCTGAGCCTGGCGCTGCACAAGCCCAATGTATGGATCGACCTTTCAGGCTGGAGCCCCAAGTACTTTCCGCCCCAGTTGATCCAATACGCCAACACCTTGCTCAAAGACCGCATGCTCTTTGGCAGCGACTACCCGCTGATCACGCCCGAGCGCTGGATGAAGGACTTTGACGAAGCGGGGTTCAAGGACAAGGTCAAGCCCTTGATTTTGAAAGAGAACGCGAAGCGGTTGTTGGGGTTTGTTTGAGGGGAGCTTGAATCTACAAGGCCAAGGGTTCACTTGCGCCGCCCGAACCCAGGGCCTGCGCGAGGCTCATGCGGCACAGGTCCCGCTTCAATGCTTGAAGCGGGACTGCCCTGCGATGCTCGAGTCGTGCAGGTGGCTTGCGTAACTCGCCCTTCGGGCTCAAACACCCGCAAGCCACCGCCGGCCCCTTGGGCCGTCGGAACCTGCCCGACCCTGCGCTTCTCGGCTGCGC
>RFSP01000102.1 GCA_009923895.1 Betaproteobacteria bacterium
TTCAAAATCGGTTTTTCCTGGGGCGGCCCCATGAGCTTGGCAGTGCCTTATGACTTGGACGTCATGCGAAGCGGGCCGGCGCGTCCCGCCGGGCATCTGGTGCGCTTGTCCATCGGGCTGGAATCCACCGAGGCGCTTCAGCAAGACCTGCACGCTGGCCTGCAAGCGGCCTTTCGTCGCTAAGTCTGTGTAACCGCTGCCCGGCGCCTCAACCCGTTGATGAGACCTTGTGTCTCATCAACCGCTGCTTTTCGCGATTCCAATCGCGCTCTTTTTCTGCATGACGCTTGTCATGTTGCGCCTTGCCTTTGGCCAGAGCCACTTCCACTTTGACGCGGCCGCCTTTGTAGTGCAGGTTCAAGGGCACCAGCGTGAAACCCTTTTGCTCCACTTTGCCAATGAGCCGGCGAATTTGATCGCGGTGCATCAACAGCTTGCGTGTGCGGTCGGCTTGTGGATGGACGTGCGTGGAGGCGGCCCGCAGCGCGTCAATGCGGCACCCAATCAAGAAAAGCTCACCCTCGCGGATGAGCACGTAGCCATCCGTCAGCTGAACTTGGCCCGCCCGGACCGCTTTGACTTCCCAGCCCTCCAGCACGATGCCGGCCTCGAACTGCTCGTCAATGTGGTACTCGAAACGCGCCCGGCGGTTTTCTGCAATATGCGACATGTGCGTGTTGCCTACAATGGCAGCATTGTATGAAGCAGGTCAGCAAGTCGGTTTTACTGTGGTATTCGCCCGGCGAGATGTACGACCTCGTCACGGACGTCACACACTACCCTCAATTTCTGCCTTGGTGCGATCGCGCCGAGATTTTGGCCGAGCACGATGACGGCATCACCGCCCGTTTGGGTCTGGCCTTTGCAGGCCTGCGCCAGTCGTTTACCACCCGAAATCACCACGAAGAAGACCGTGTCGTGCACATGCAGTTGGTGGAAGGGCCTTTTTCCACCTTGGATGGCACCTGGAATTTCATGCCCTTGGGGGAGCCCACCCCGGAGGGCCGTCAAGCCTGCAAGGTCACCTTGGATCTGCACTATGCCTTTGCGGGCAGGGCCTTGGACGCCGCCCTGAGCCCCGTTTTTGACCGGGTGGCCAACACCCTCATGGATGCGTTTGTGGCCCGTGCGCAAGCCGTCTACGGCGAACGATGATCTGCATTGAAGTGGTCTACAGCCCAGAACCGGGCCAGGTCGAACGGGTCGAAGTGCGATTGCCGGAAGGGTCGTTGTTGTCTCAAGCCTTGGACCAGAGCCAACTCTTGCAAAAGCACGGCTTGTCTTCAGAGTCCTTACGCACCGGCATTTGGGGCCGTCGGCAGGGCCTGACAACGCCCCTGAGAGACAAAGACCGCGTGGAGGTCTATCGAGACCTGCGATGCGACCCCAAGGAGGCGCGCCGTTTGCGGTACAAAAAGCGGCCCAAGGCGACGTCTTTATAATCCGCTTTTGCGTCTGGAGCTTTTCCCATGCGCCTTCAAGGCAAAGCGTACACCTTCGACGATGTGCTGTTGGTGCCCGCATACTCTCAGGTGTTGCCCCGCGACACCCAGTTGTCTACCCAGTTGACCCGCCGCATTGGGCTGAACCTGCCCCTGGTATCGGCGGCCATGGACACCGTCACCGAGGCCCGGTTGGCCATCGCCATTGCGCAAGAAGGCGGTGTGGGCATCGTCCACAAAAATCTCACCGCCAAGCAGCAAGCCGCTGAAGTTGCGCGCGTCAAACGCTATGAGTCTGGCGTGCTTCGCGATCCCATCACGGTCACGCCTGACATGCCTGTGCGCGTGGTCATGGAGTTGTCCAAGCAGCATGGGGTCTCGGGCTTCCCCGTGGTGGAAGGCAAGACGGTGGTGGGCATCGTGACCAACCGCGATTTGCGATTTGAGACCCGCCTGGATCTGGCGGTTCGAGACATCATGACGCCGCGCGAGCGCCTGGTCTCGGTGAAGGAGGGCGCATCGATCGAAGAGGGCAAGGCCCTGATGCACCGCCACCGCCTGGAGCGGGTGTTGGTGGTGAGCGACTCTTTTGAATTGCGCGGTCTCATGACCGTCAAAGACATCACCAAACAGACCGACTTCCCCAACGCAGCGCGTGACGCGCGCGGGCAATTGCGCGTGGGGGCTGCCGTGGGCGTTGGGCCTGGGACCGAAGAGCGCGTGGAGCTCTTGGTCAAGGCCGGTGTCGACGCCGTCGTGGTAGACACCGCCCACGGGCACAGCCAGGGGGTGCTGGAACGGGTCCGATGGGTCAAACAGAACTTTCCGCAGGTGGATGTGATCGGTGGCAACATTGCCACGGGTCCAGCGGCTTTGGCCCTGGTTGAGGCCGGTGCCGATGCCGTCAAGGTGGGCATTGGGCCCGGATCGATTTGCACCACTCGAGTCATTGCTGGCGTGGGCGTCCCTCAAATCACCGCCATCGACAATGTGTCATCGGCTTTGCGAGGCACTGGCGTGCCGCTGATCGCAGATGGCGGCATTCGCTACTCTGGCGACATTGCCAAAGCCATCGCGGCAGGTGCCAGCACCGTCATGATGGGAGGAGCGTTTGCAGGCACTGAAGAGGCGCCCGGTGAAGTCATTCTCTATCAGGGTCGCAGCTACAAGTCCTATCGTGGCATGGGCTCCATCGGTGCCATGAAGGCGGGCTCTGCAGACCGCTACTTTCAAGAAAACGATGAGAGCGCCAATCCCAACGCGGACAAGCTGGTCCCCGAAGGCATTGAAGGCCGGGTCCCTTACAAAGGCTCGGTGGTGAACATCATCTTCCAATTTGCCGGCGGATTGCGAGCGTCGATGGGCTATTGCGGGTGTGGCAGCATCGAAGAGATGCGCACCAAGGCCGAATTTGTGGAGATCACGGCGGCGGGTATTCGTGAAAGTCATGTTCACGATGTCCAAATCACCAAGGAAGCTCCCAACTACCGCATGGAATGAGGGCGTGTCGTTGATGTCTTCTGAATCCGAGACCGGGCTCGCGCCCGTGGCCGGTGGCTCGGATCGCAAACAGGCCGCCATGCCCTTCATTCTTGTGGCGGTGCTGATCGACATGATGTCCATTGGCATCATCGTGCCGGTTCTGCCCATGTGGGTGGGCAGCTTCACCGCCTCGCCCGCTGAGCAGGCCTATTGGTTGGGGGTGGTGAGCTTCACCTTCGGATTGGCCAGTTTTTTCGCGTCGCCCATGTTGGGTGCGTTGTCTGACCAATATGGGCGTCGCCCTGTGTTGCTCTTGGGCTTCTTGGGGCTGGCCATCACCTTTTTTGCCACCGCGGCGGCCACCGCCTTGTGGATGCTCATTGCGGTCCGGCTGTTGGGCGGCGCCATGCAATCCAATGCGTCTGTGGCGCAGGCCTATGTGGCCGACATCACAGACAAGGACAACCGCGCCAAACGCTTTGGCATGTTGGGCGCCATGTTCGGTTTGGGCTTTATTCTGGGGCCGGCGCTGGGTGGGCTGCTCGGCGGGTTTGACCTTCGTTTGCCCTTTGTGGTGGCCGGCATCCTGGCATTGATCAACTTGGTGTATGGCTATCGGGTGCTGCCTGAGTCCCTGCCTTTGGATCGCCGTCGCCCATTCAATTGGCGTTCGGCCAACCCGTTTTCAGCCTTTGTGGCTCTGGCGTCTCATCGGGGCATTGGTGCTTTGGTGGCGGTGTTGGCTTGTGCGGGGCTGGCTCAGGGGCTGCTCTACAACAGCTGGGTGCTGTTCACGCATTTCAAATTCGGATGGGGGGCTCAAGAAAACGGAGCGTCCCTGGCTGCGGTGGGTGTCATGTCCGTCATCGTGCAAGGGTGGCTGTTGGGCAAATTGCTCAAGAGATTTCCGGCACGCCGGTTGGCAGTGATGGGCTTGTTGTCGTCGTCGCTGGCCTACGGTTTGTGGGGCGCGTCAACCTCGGGCACCATGATGGTGGCCGTCATTTTTGCCAATGTGCTGGGTTTCACGGTCAACGCCTCCATTCAAAGCATCGTTTCGGGGGCCGTGGACGGGAAGAGCCAAGGTCAGACCCTGGGGGCCACCAGCTCCATCAACAGCCTCACAGCCGTCATCGCCCCGGTGATCTCAGCGCCCATGCTGATGGCGGTGTCGGGGTTTCCTCAAGGCGACTGGCGCATTGGCGCCCCCATGTATTTGGGCTCTGCGTTGTTGGCCTTGGGGCTTCTCTTTGCTTGGCTGCACTTCCGTCATCACGCGGCCGCTGAATCCTCTTCTGACTGAAACGCCATGCACGACAAGATCCTGATTCTCGACTTTGGGTCGCAAGTGACACAGCTCATTGCGCGTCGTGTGCGAGAAGCGCATGTCTATTGCGAGATTCATCCCAATGATGTCAGCGATGACTTCATTCGAGCCTTCGCTCCCAAGGGCATCATTCTTTCGGGCAGCCATGCCAGCACCTACGAAGATCATCAGTTGCGTGCGCCTCAAGCGGTGTGGGACTTGGGCGTGCCCGTTCTGGGCATTTGTTATGGCATGCAGACCATGGCGGTGCAGTTGGGCGGGCAGGTGGCGTGGAGTGACCACCGTGAATTTGGCTACGCTGAGGTGAGGGCGCGAGGCCACACCCAGCTGCTCAAAGGCCTTGAAGACTTCAGCACCCCTGAGGGCCACGGCATGCTCAAAGTCTGGATGAGCCATGGGGACAAAGTGACCGAGTTGCCTCCCGGCTTCAAGCTCATGGCCAGCACGCCCAGTTGCCCCATTGCGGGCATGGCCGACGAGTCCAGAGGCTACTACGCCGTGCAATTCCATCCCGAAGTCACCCACACGGTGCAGGGGCGGGCGCTGCTGGAGCGATTTGTCTTGCAGATCTGTGCCGCCAAGCCCGATTGGATCATGCGCGACCACATTGCCGAGGCTGTGCAACGCATTCGCGAGCAGGTGGGAGACGAAGAGGTCATTCTGGGCCTGTCCGGGGGCGTGGACTCTAGCGTGGCCGCAGCGTTGATCCACCGTGCCATTGGCGATCAGCTCACCTGCGTCTTTGTCGACCATGGTCTCTTGCGCCTGAACGAGGGGCAAATGGTCATGGACATGTTCGCGGGCCGTTTGCATGCCAAGGTGGTTCATGTGGACGCCACCGAACAGTTCATGTCGGCCCTGGCGGGCGTGAGTGACCCAGAGGCCAAGCGAAAAATCATCGGTCGAGAGTTTGTGGAAGTCTTTCAGCGCGAAGCCCACAAATTGACCAAGGCCCGCTGGCTGGCCCAAGGCACCATCTACCCCGACGTGATCGAGTCGGGTGGCGCCAAAACCAAAAAGGCCACCACCATCAAGAGCCATCACAATGTGGGGGGTCTTCCAGAGACGCTGGGCTTGAAGCTGCTGGAGCCGCTGCGAGATTTGTTCAAAGACGAGGTGCGAGAGTTGGGTGTTGCTCTGGGATTGCCTCAAGACATGGTGTACCGCCACCCCTTCCCAGGGCCAGGCCTGGGGGTTCGCATCCTCGGTGAAGTGAGGCAAGACTATGCCCAGTTACTGCGCCGTGCCGATGCCATCTTTATTGATGAGTTGCGTGCCACGGTGGACCCCACGGACGGCAAGTCTTGGTATGACAAAACGTCACAAGCCTTTGCGGTGTTTTTGCCGGTGAAGAGCGTGGGTGTGATGGGTGACGGCCGCACCTACGACTATGTGGTGGCCCTTCGCGCTGTGCAGACCAGTGATTTCATGACCGCCGATTGGGCAGAGTTGCCCTACGCCTTGCTCAAGAAAGTGTCGGAGTGGGAGTGAGGGTCAACGAGGCACATATGAATCTCTGGTTCAGCCTGGTCGATCAACGAGAAGGCCAGAGCCGCCGAGCGGCACGATGGCTGTTGCTGGGCCTTGTCGTTTTGGCCTGCTCCTACCGCGTCTGGCTGGTCTTCCATTTCAACCCCTTGGACCACCTGTGGAGCGATCCCAAGCGCCATTGGGATCAAGGCATTGACGTGCTGCGCAACGACCCGATGTCGATGGTCGATCCGCTGCTTTACCAACTCTATGTAGGCGCACTGGCCAAGTTGACCCTCAAAGTGCCGGTCCTGGTGGCCTATTGGACCGCGCTGTTGTCGGTGGTGGGGCCGTGGCTGTGGTACCGGTTCTTGCGTGAACTTCTGCCTTCACGCGATTGGGCTTTGCTGGGGTGGTGTGTGCTGGCGGCATTGCCTTCTTGGTCCGCTTTGTACAGCTATTTCATGCAGGAAACCCTGATGCTTCCATTGCTGGGGGGAGCCCTGTGGGCCACTTGGCGAGCAAGGCGCAAAGGTGGGGTGGCTCCATTTGTTGTGGCCCTCATGGTGTGGCTGTTGGCTGGCCTGACTCGGGGCATTTGCCTGCCTCTGGGGCTTGTGGCCCTGGGGCTCGTGTGGTGGCAGCAAGGGGACAAGGCACGCCGCTTGTTGGCCAGCGTGGCGCTTTGTCTGGTGGTGTTGGGGCCTCTGGCCCTGCGCATGCAGCTTTATATGAGCCAGTGGTCTCCCTACGGCGTGGGTACTTTGGTGCAGCTGTACCAACGCTCTGGTGCCCGTGAGATTCAGATCACCTTTCAGCGGCGCGGCAGCCTGTGGCAGTTTGGGTTTACCTCGCCCGCGCTCTTGCGTCCGCCTCTGGAGCCGTTTTCAAGCTGGATCAGCCCGCGCTCGGGCACGGCCCATTTTCTCGTGAACCTGGATTCCGCAGACGGTTGGGACGAGGCCAAGGCGCGCTTGCCCCCGTGGACAATCGATCGTGGGTTGGCGCTCATGGGGGACAACCTGATCCACCTGTTTTTCAGCCAGTCCTGGCCCGACACCGATTTGAGTCGAGACATCGGGGTCATCAACCACTGGTCTCGGTGGATATGGCCACCCTTGACGCTGGCCGTGGTCGTTTTGGTTTGGCGACGACGCAAGCAATTGCAAGATGCCAATGTCATCCTTCCGGCACTCCTGGTGACCTGG
>RFSP01000103.1 GCA_009923895.1 Betaproteobacteria bacterium
AGGGTGACAAGGTGCTGCGCGTTGTGCCTGCTGAGAATGAAGAGGTCAACGAGTGCTGGATCGCGGACCGCGACCGTTTCAGCTACGAGGCGCTCAACTGGTGGGATCGTTCCTGCGCAAAGACCATCCTCTGTTGGCTCAAAGAATTCGTCAAGCGGCGCGGCAGGGCGGCAAGATCATGAGCCTGCATGCGATGCGCGACGACTGGCTCATGCCTTTGGCGCAGCACATGGTGGCCCCTCCGAGCGAGTGGGTGTCGTCGCTGGCCGCCGTCGCAGCGGCTGTGGCCCAGTCCAAGGGCGTGACGGCGCCGCTGGCTGTGCAGGCCACCGAGGCGGCCAAATCGGTGGCTGCCGCACTTTTGGCAGGGCAGCAAAAGGCCATTTTGCTGGGCCTTGCGGCCACCCAACATCCTCAGTCTGAAGAACTTTTGGGCATTGCCGGTTGGATCGCGGACCAAGTGGGTGCCACGGTGGGGTGCATGGGTGAGGCGGCCAATTCGGTGGGTGCGCAATGGGCCCATGCGTTACCGTCAGATGCGGGGATGAACGCCGCTCAGATGGTGGCCAATCCTCCCAAGGCCATGTTGCTGCTGAATGTGGAGACTCCCTTGGATGTGGCCGACGCCGTCGCGGCGCGCACCTCATTTGAGGCTTGCGATCTGGTTGTGGCATTCACACCCTTCAAGGATGCCGACATTCCTGGGGCTGATGTGTTGTTGCCCATCGCGCCATTCACCGAAACCTCCGGCACCTTTGTCAACGCAGAGGGTCGCGTGCAAGCGTTCCAAGGCGTGGTCAAGCCTCTCGGGCAAGCGCGACCGGCTTGGAAGGTGCTGCGCGTCTTGGGCAACCTGTTGGAGCTTTCTGGCTTTGACTACGAAAGCTCCGAAGCCGTCGCAGCCGAGGTCCTTCAAGGGTGCGGGCCCGATCGATTGTCCAATGCGGTGGCCATGCCCGCTGCGATCACTCCTGCGCGCAGCGGCGTGGAGCGAATTGCTCCGGTGCCCATTTATGCCACCGATTCATTGGTGCGCCGCGCGCCCGCCCTCCAATCCACCACCGATGCCAAGCCGGCCCTCCTTCAGGTGGGCCTGGATCTTTGGGAGTCTTTGGGATTGCACAGCGGCGATCTCCTGCAAGTGACGCAGGGTGGGGGATCCGCGGAGCTGCCGGTGACCCTGGATGCGTCTCTGGCGCCCAGAACGGTTCGCATCCCGGCCGGTTTGCCTGAGACATCGGCTTTGGGACGGTCGGACCAAGCCCTGGAGTTGTCGCGTGTGGCCGCGGCCCAAGGAGCTGCAGCATGATCGAACAGCTCAATGCCTCCGGCGCAGCGCTGATGGGACCCACCCTTTGGCTCGTGGTGTGGACGCTCATCAAGATTGTGGCGTTGGTGGCTCCGCTCATGGGGTGTGTGGCCTACCTCACGCTGTGGGAGAGAAAGGCCATTGGGTGGACGCAGATCCGCCCGGGGCCCAACCGGGTGGGGCCCTATGGTTTGCTGACCCCCATCGCAGATGCGGTCAAGCTGATTTTCAAAGAGATCATTCGGCCCACAGCCGCCAACAAAGGGCTGTTCTTTTTGGGTCCTATCATGACCATCATGCCGGCCTTGGCCGCTTGGGCGGTCATTCCCTTTGGGCCAGACGTGGTGCTGGCCAACGTCAACGCGGGGCTCCTGTTCTTGATGGCCATCGCCTCTTTGGAGGTCTATGGGGTCATCATCGCCGGGTGGGCGTCCAATTCCAAGTACGCGTTTCTGGGGGCCTTGAGAGCGTCCGCCCAGATGGTGTCATATGAAATCGGCATGGGATTCGCGCTGGTGGTGGTGCTCATGGTCACGGGCAGCATGAACGTCACTGAGATCGTCTTGAGCCAAGGCCGTGGCCTCTTTGCCGACATGGGGGCCTCGGTGCTTTCATGGAACTGGTTGCCCTTGCTTCCGATTTTTGTGGTGTATTTCATTTCTGGCTTGGCTGAAACCAACCGTCACCCGTTTGACGTGGTCGAAGGCGAGTCCGAGATCGTGGCCGGCCACATGATTGAGTACTCCGGCATGTCCTTCGCCATGTTTTTCTTGGCCGAATACGCCAACATGATCTTGGTGTCCATGGTGTGCACCTTGATGTTCTTGGGCGGCTGGCTGTCGCCCTTTGAAGCGCTCAATTTCATACCGGGCTGGATCTGGTTGGGCCTCAAAGTCTTCGTGGTGCTGACCATGTTCTTGTGGGTACGCGCCACGTTCCCTCGTTTCCGCTACGACCAAATCATGCGTTTGGGCTGGAAGATTTTTATTCCGGTGACGCTTGTGTGGTTGGTGGTGGTCGGACTTTGGATCCAGTCTCCTTGGAATATTTGGAAATAGGGTGGGTCACTGAATCATGGCTGTGAAAGACATCCTTCAGAGCTTCCTGCTCACCGAACTCTTCAAGGGCCTGGCCCTCACGGGTCGGCACTTTTTGTCCCGCACGATCACGGTGCAATTCCCTGAAGAAAAAACGCCGCTGTCGCCGCGGTTTCGAGGGCTGCATGCATTAAGGCGCTATGAAAATGGCGAGGAGCGCTGCATTGCCTGCAAACTCTGTGAAGCCGTGTGTCCGGCCATGGCCATCACCATCGAGTCTGCCGTGCGCGCCGATGGAAGCCGGCGTACCACGCGTTACGACATCGACCTCACCAAGTGCATCTATTGCGGCTTTTGTGAAGAAAGCTGCCCGGTGGACTCCATCGTGGAGACCCACCACTTTGAATATCACGGCGAAAAGCGTGGGGATTTGTACTTCACCAAAGACATGCTCTTGGCGGTCGGCGATCGCTACGAGAAAGAAATTGCTGCCAACCGGCAGGCAGATGCCAAGTATCGCTGAGCGACTCGCCGCCAACGAACTGAACCCTCTGCCCACACCCCCATGAATACCACCACCGGACTTTTCTACCTCTTCTCGGCGGTGCTGCTGTTTGCAGCCCTGCGGGTCATCACCGCTCGCAGCACGGTGCACGCTGCGCTGTTTCTTGTCTTGGCCTTCTTCAGTGCCAGCTGCGTCTGGATGCTGCTCTCCGCCGAATTCCTGGCCATCACCTTGGCCTTGGTGTACGTGGGTGCGGTGATGGTGCTGTTCTTGTTTGTGGTGATGATGCTCGACTTCAACAGCGATTCTTTCCGCGAAGGGTTTTGGAAGCACTTCCCCTTGGCTGGCTTGGTGGGCGCAGTCATCGCTCTCGAAATGGCACTGGTGCTCACTGGCGGTTTTCGCCTGCCTGAGGCCCCAGCGCCAGACCTCGCGCTGGCCAAACTGGGCAACACACGCATTCTCGGGATTGAGATCTACACCAAGTACCTGTATCCCATGGAGATTGCCGCCGTGTTGCTGCTGGTGGCCATCATCGCCGCCATTGCTTTGACCCTGCGTCGCCGCAAAGACAGCCGCCATATGGATGCGGGTGAGCAGGTGCGCGCGCGCAAGGCCGACCGCCTCAAGATTGTGCAGATGGCGCCCGTGGTGGAAGCACCAGCACCAGCACCAGCGTCAACGCCTCAGAGCGCAGCACAGGAGGGCAAGGCATGAGTCTCGGACCCGTCACCCTGGGGCACTTTCTGACCTTGGGAGCCCTGTTGTTTGCCATGTCTGTCGTCGGCATCTTCATGAATCGCCGAAACCTCATCGTGCTGCTCATGGCGCTCGAGTTGATGCTCTTGGCGGTGAATCTGAATTTCGTCGCCTTCTCCCACTACCTGGGTGATATGGCCGGTCAGGTCTTTGTCTTTTTCATCCTGACTGTTGCGGCAGCCGAGTCGGCCATTGGCCTGGCCATTTTGGTGGTGCTGTTCCGCAATCGAGCGACCATTGCTGTTGACGAGCTCGACAGCCTCAAGGGTTGACCCATGGCTTCCACGATGTCTCAAGAACTCTTGCTGACCATTCCTTTGGCCCCCTTGGCCGGTGCACTGCTGGCGGGCCTCGGCGGGCGAATGTTGGGCAGGCGGGCCTCACACACAGTCACCATCCTGGGCGTACTGATTGCTTTCATTTGTTCGGCCTTGGTGTTGAAGGATGTGGTCTCCACAGGGGCTCGCTTCTCAGGCACGGTGTATGAATGGATGGTGCTGGGTGGTCTGAAGATGGAGGTGGGCTTCCTCATCGATGGCCTGTCGGCCATGATGATGTGCGTGGTGACCTTCGTGTCCTTGATGGTGCACATCTACACCATCGGCTATATGGAGGAAGACCCAGGTTATCAGCGCTTCTTCTCCTACATCTCCTTGTTCACGTTCTCCATGCTCATGCTGGTCATGAGCAACAACTTTTTGCAGTTGTTCTTTGGCTGGGAGGCGGTGGGCCTGGTGTCTTATCTGCTCATCGGTTTTTGGTTCAAGAGGCCCACGGCCATCTTTGCCAACATGAAAGCCTTCTTGGTCAATCGTGTGGGTGACTTTGGATTCATTTTGGGCATTGGTCTGATCGTCGCCTACGCCGGCACCTTGAACTACGCCGAAGCTTTTGGCAAAGCCTCTGCGCTGGCCGCCATGAAGTTTCCTGGGACCGAATGGATGCTCATCACGGTGCTCTGTATCTGCTTGTTCATCGGTGCCATGGGCAAGAGTGCGCAATTCCCGCTGCACGTCTGGTTGCCCGATTCCATGGAAGGTCCCACGCCCATTTCGGCCCTGATCCACGCGGCCACCATGGTCACGGCAGGCATCTTCATGGTGGCCCGCATGTCGCCACTGTTTGAGCTGTCGGATACGGCCTTGAATTTCATTTTGGTGATCGGATCCATCACGGCCTTGTTCATGGGCTTTTTGGGCATCATCCAAAATGACATCAAGCGGGTGGTGGCGTATTCCACGCTGTCCCAGCTGGGCTACATGACTGTGGCGCTGGGAGCTTCGGCGTATTCGGTGGCGGTGTTCCATCTCATGACCCATGCGTTCTTCAAGGCCTTGCTGTTTCTCGGTGCGGGCTCCGTCATCATCGGCATGCATCATGACCAAGACATTCGCCACATGGGTGGGCTGCGCAAGTACATGCCCATCACGTGGATCACCGCCTTGCTGGGCTCGTTGGCGTTGATTGGTACGCCTTTCTTCTCGGGCTTCTATTCCAAAGACAGCATCATCGAGGCGGTTCACGCCAGCCATTTGCCCGCCGCAGGTTTTGCCTCTTTGGCCGTCACCCTCGGTGTCTTCGTGACGGCTTTTTATTCCTTCCGGATGTACTTCTTGGTGTTCCATGGCAAGGAGCGCTTCGGTCATGAACCCACGAACGGTCATCATGACCAGGCCCACGGTGACCATGGAGATCATGGTCATGGACCTCATGTGCCCCATGAATCGCCCTGGGTGGTGACAGCGCCCTTGCTGCTGTTGGCCATTCCTTCGGTGGTCATCGGGTACATGACCATCGGCCCCATGCTCTTTGGCAACTTCTTTGCCGATTCGATCTTTGTCGACGGCGCCCATCATCACGCCATGAAAGAGTTGGCCCAGGACTTCCATGGACCTTTGAACATGGCTTTGCACGCGCTGTCCACGTTGCCGTTTTGGCTGGCCCTGGCTGGCGTGGTGGTCGCCTGGTGGTTTTATCTCGTCCAGCCTGCCATTCCCGCAGCCCTGGGTCGCCTCCTGTCGCCGGTGGTCACGGTGCTAGAGAACAAGTACTTCCTGGATTGGTTCAATGAGCACATCTTGGCCGCGGGCGCCCGTCTCATTGGCCTGGGGTTGTGGAAGGGCGGCGATGTGGCACTGATTGATGGCGCCATAGTCAACGGCTCGGCCCACACGGTGGGAGCTTTGGCCTCGGTGACCCGCTTGATCCAAACGGGCCGTCTCTATTGGTATGCCCTGGTGATGTTGCTGGGCATCTTTGCACTTTTGACCTGGCAGTTGTGGCCCATGTTGAGCCACCTGGTGGGTCGCTGAATTGATTAGAGAGGCAGAGAGGATTTCATGGGTCTCTTGAGTCTGGCCATCTGGCTACCGGTCGCTGTGGGCACTTTGGTGCTGGCCCTCGGACGCGACGAGCAAGCCGGCGTCGTCCGGTGGACCGCCTTGATCGGTGCGATCGCGGGCCTGCTGGTCACCTTGCCACTGGTCATGCAATTCGACCTGGTGGCGGTGGGCCTTCAGTTCCAAGAGGTGCTGCCTTGGATCTCTCGCTTCAACGTCAAATACCACCTGGGTGTCGACGGCATTTCGGTGTGGTTCGTGGTGCTGACCGCCTTTATCACCGTGGTGGTGGTCATCGCAGGGTGGGAGGTCATCACCGAGCGCGTCAGCCAATACATGGGGGCCTTCCTGATTCTCTCTGGGCTCCTCATTGGGGTGTTCTGTGCGGCCGATGGACTGTTGTTCTATGTGTTCTTTGAGGCCACGCTCATTCCGATGTACATCATCATCGGGGTGTGGGGCGGGCCCAGAAGGGTCTACGCGGCTTTCAAGTTTTTCCTCTACACCTTATTGGGCTCGTTGCTCATGCTGGTGGCGGTCATTTACCTGTACTACAAGTCGGGTGGCAGTTTTGACCTGAGCGCATGGCAAAAGCTGCCTTTGCCGCTGGACGTCCAGAGCCTGCTGTTCTTTGCATTCCTCGCGGCTTTCTCGGTCAAAGTGCCCATGTGGCCCGTGCACACCTGGTTGCCCGATGCGCACGTCGAGGCTCCCACGGGGGGGTCGGTGGTGCTGGCCGCCATCATGCTGAAGCTGGGGGCCTACGGTTTTCTGCGCTTCTCTTTGCCCATCACGCCCGATGCGAGCCGAGAGTACGCGTGGTTGATGATTGCCTTGAGCCTGATTGCGGTGGTCTACATTGGTCTGGTGGCCCTGGTCCAGCAAGACATGAAAAAACTGGTGGCCTATTCCTCGATCGCCCACATGGGCTTCGTGACA
>RFSP01000104.1 GCA_009923895.1 Betaproteobacteria bacterium
GGTGGGCGTGCGCCCCTCCGCTGCCAATTTCTGCCATGGGCGGCCAGCAGGGATCCACCACACCGCATCCAGGCCCAGGTGGGTCAAGGCCAGATGGGCCAATGCCACGTGGGCTTGGTGCGGGGGGTCAAAAGTCCCCCCCAACAGACCGATGCGCTGAGTGCCTGGGCTCAAGTCTTGTTCGACCCTAGGCTCACGCCCAGTCACGCGGCCGCAAAAAGTCCGTGTACAAGCGCGCCTCGGGCGTGCCGTCATCGGGCTTCCAGTCGTAGCGCCATTTCACGATCGGGGGCATGGACATCAAGATGCTCTCGGTGCGGCCCCCGCTTTGCAAGCCAAACAGCGTGCCACGGTCAAACACCAAGTTGAATTCGACATAGCGTCCGCGTCGATAAGCCTGGAAGTCGCGCTCTCGCTCACCGAAAGGGGTGTGGCGGCGCCGTTGGACCAAAGGCAGGTAAGCCTCAATAAAGGCATCTCCCACGGCACGCATCATGGCAAAACTGTCATCGAAGCCGAGTTCAGCAAAGTCGTCAAAGAACACGCCGCCCACGCCCCGAGGCTCGTTGCGGTGCTTGAGAAAAAAGTACTCGTCACACCAAGCCTTGAACCGAGGATACAGCGCTGCACCAAAGGGCTCCAACGCACGCTTGCACGTAGCATGGAAATGCTGGGCATCCTCTTCAAAGCCGTAATACGGCGTCAAGTCCATGCCGCCACCAAACCAGAACACCGGCTCACGCCCTTGCGGCATGGCGGCAAACATGCGCACGTTCATGTGCGCTGTGGGGGCGTAAGGGTTGCGCGGGTGCATGACCAGCGACACACCCAATGCCTCAAAAGGCGACCCTGCCAAATCAGGGCGATGCTCCGTGGCCGAGGGCGGCAGCTTGTGACCCTTGACGTGACTGAAGTTGCACCCTCCCCGTTCAAACACGCCACCTTCTTCCACCAGGCGGGAAATGCCATCGCCCTCCAGCCGTCCCCCAGCAGGGCGCGTCCAAGCGTCACGCAAGAAGGGGTGGCCATCTTCGGCCTGCAAGGCGCCGATGATCCGGTCCTGCAAGCCCAACAGGTAATCTCGAACGTCTGATGCGCTAAAGCCCTTGCTCATGTGGTGTGGTCCTGGTTTGAAATCAATACAAAGCGCTGCGGCGCAAAGGGTTGGGGTTATTTCTTCAGTCGAATGGGGGCGGCATTGGCAGGTCGACATCCCACGGCGGGTGACAGCCGCCGGGCAATCTCGGCCATGTCGGCGTCAACGTCGCCGCTGAGCTGGAGGAAAGAATGCACGCCCACACGCTTTCGCCCAAAGTCCAGGTAGGCCAGCCCCAAGGGCACGTCTGAAGCCAAAGCCACTTGATAGAACCCACTGCGCCAGCCTTCGCCGGCCGAACGCGTGCCCTCGGGTGCCACCACGAGCCAAAGCATTTCCTGGCGGTCCCGCGCGTCTTGCATGCGGCGCACCATGTCGCCCACCAACCCGTGGGGGCTGCTGCGGTCCACCGGCACACCACCGATCCATGCCAGCCAGGGTCCAAAAACAGGCACTTTGAACAAGGAGGCTTTGGCCCACACCTTGACTTCAATTCCCATGGCCCACTTGGCCAGCACGCCCACAATGAAGTCCCAGTTGGAGGTGTGGGGGTAGACCGCCAGCACCCCCTGCGCCCCAGGAAGGCCGTCAAAGTCCACCTCCCAGCCCCACCAGCGCAAGAGCCTTCGCGCGAGCGCACTGCCGCGAAATTGCAGCGGTCGCTCCATCACGTCTTGAGGGCGCATCATCGCGGCTTCACCGCACGGTGACCGATGTCTCGACGCCATTGAGCGCCCGCAAATTGGATCGGCTCCAAGGCTTCATAGGCCCGTTGTTGCGCCATGCGCACCGAATCTCCCAACGCTGTCACGCACAACACACGGCCACCGCTGGTCAGCACTTCGCCTTGAGGCCCGGTTTGTGTCCCCGCATGAAACACCTGCACCTCGCCGTATGCAGATGATGACTGGGGCGCTGACTTGGACGATGACGGCAGGCCAGAAATGGGGTCGCCTTTTCGAGGCTGGACCGGATAGCCCTGTGCGGCCATCACCACGCCCAACGCCACTTGGCGGTCCCACTGCAGGTCCACTTGGTCCAAAGTGCCCTCGGTCGCATGCCACAGCAGATCGACCAAATCACTTTTCAAACGCATCAGCAGCACCTGAGCCTCCGGGTCGCCCAAGCGGGCGTTGAACTCCACCGTCTTGGGCTGCCCTTGGTCATCGATCATCAAACCGGCGTACAAGAACCCTGTAAAGGGGTGGCCCTCTTCGGCCATGCCGGCGATGGTGGGTGCAATGATGTCGCGCATGGCACGGGCATGGACCTCGGGCGTGACCACGGGAGCCGGTGAGTAGGCCCCCATGCCCCCTGTGTTGGGCCCTTGATCGCCATCATTCAAACGCTTGTGGTCCTGGCTGGTGGCCAGTGCCACCACATGGCGGCCATCGCTCGCCACAATGAAGCTGGCCTCTTCGCCCTGCATGAATTCTTCAATTACCACACGCCCGCCTTGCTGCCCTGGCGGCAAGGTCTGGTCAATGGCCGCATGGGCTTCTTGCAGCGTCATGGCCACCACCACACCTTTGCCCGCAGCCAGCCCGTCTGCCTTGATGACGATGGGCGCACCCTGTACATCCACATAGGCATGGGCTTGCCCTGCGTCTTCAAAAGTGGCGTGAGCGGCGGTGGGAATGCCGTGGCGTCCCATGAATTCTTTGGCAAAGGCCTTGGAGCTTTCTAACTGCGCCGCTGCTTGCGTTGGCCCAAATATGCGAAGTCCGCGCGAGCGGAAAAGGTCGACCACGCCCGCGGCCAGGGGGGCTTCAGGGCCCACGACCGTCAGGGCGATTTTTTCAGCTTGGGCAAAGTCGGCCAGCGCGGCCAAGTCGGTGATGGGCACATTGCGCAACGCCGGGTCTCGTGCCGTGCCACCATTGCCGGGCGCCACAAAGACCATTTGCACCCGCGGACTTTGGGCCAGCTTCCAGGCCAGCGCATGCTCTCGCCCACCGTTGCCGATGACCAGGACTTTCATGTCACTCACACCCCGTCGAGAATGGCGTTGTGATAAACCTCTTGCACGTCGTCCAAATCTTCTAAAACGTCGAGCAATTTTTGCATGCGCTGCGCATCCTCGCCGCCCACCTCCACAGGATTTTCAGCACGCATGGTCACTTCAGCCACCTCGGGTTGGAGGCCCTTGGCCGCGAGCGCCTTTTGCACCGCCTCGAAATCGCCCGGCGCACACAGCACCTCCATGGAGCCGTCATCTCCGGCGATCACGTCCTCCGCGCCAGCCTCCAAGGCCACTTCCATGACTTGATCTTCGCTGACGCCGGGCGCAAAAATAAACTGCCCGCAATGCTTGAACTGAAACGCCACCGACCCTTCAGTGCCCAAATTGCCGCCATATTTGCTAAAGGCATGCCGAACCTCGGCCACGGTGCGTACCCGGTTGTCGGTCATGCAGTCCACCATCACGGCGGCCCCTCCAATGCCATAGCCTTCGTAGCGGATCTCCTCGTAGTTCACCCCCTCGAGGTTGCCCGTGGCTTTGTCGATGTTGCGCTTGACGGTGTCGGCAGGCAAATTGACGGCCTTGGCCTTTTCAACGGCCAATCGCAAACGCGGGTTGGCCGAGGGGTCGCCTCCCCCCTGGCGGGCCGCCACCATGATTTCGCGGATGACCCGCGTCCAGGCTTTGCCTCGCTTTTCGTCTTGACGACCCTTGCGATGTTGAATATTGGCCCACTTGGAATGTCCGGCCATGGTGAAAATCTCCCTGCGTGATGGCGCACTTTGGCTGGGCGCACAAAACGCGATTGTTTCGATAGACTCAGCCCCGATCTTACCGGTCGCACATTTCCTGGAGCCTGCGGTCATGCCTCATCCCATTCTCCTTGCTCAAAACGGCCCTGTTACCTGCGAACTGCTCCCCGCCCTTGCCAATCGGCATGGCCTGATCACGGGAGCCACCGGCACCGGAAAGACTGTCACTTTGCAAGCGCTGGCCGAGGGGTTTTCCCGCATCGGGGTGCCAGTATTCATGGCCGATGTCAAAGGAGACTTGACCGGCATCAGTCAATTGGGGACTTTGGGCGACAAAATGGCCCGGGCCCTACAGGAACGGGGCATGGCCGCCCCCAGTCCGGTGGCCTGCCCCACCACCTTGTGGGACGTTTTTGGAGAACAAGGGCACCCGGTTCGGGCCACCATCACCGACCTTGGACCCTTGCTGCTCGCGCGCATGCTGGCCCTCAACGAGACCCAGTCGGGCGTGCTGCAGCTGGTGTTCAAGATCGCCGACGACCACGGCCTGGCTCTGCTGGACCTCAAAGACTTGCGAGCCATGCTGCAGCACGTGGGAGAACACGCCAAGGACTACACCACCACCTACGGCAACGTCAGTGCAGCCAGCATCGGCGCCATTCAACGCGGGCTCTTGCAGATTGAGCAGCAGGGCGGTGACCGCTTCTTTGGCGAACCCATGCTCAACATCGCCGATTTCATGCAAACGGTGGACGATCGGGGGGTCGTGAACATCTTGGCCGCCGACAAACTCATGAATGCGCCCAGGCTGTACGCCACGTTCTTGCTTTGGATGCTGTCGGAGCTGTTTGAGACCCTCCCAGAAGTGGGCGACTTGGAAAAACCCAAGCTGGTCTTCTTTTTTGATGAAGCCCACCTGCTGTTCAATGACGCCCCCAAAGCCTTGGTGGAAAGGGTGGAATTGGTGGTGCGTTTGGTGCGAAGCAAAGGCGTGGGGGTGTACTTTGTCACGCAAAACCCGCTGGACATCCCCGATGCGGTGCTGGGCCAACTGGGCAACCGCGTACAGCACGCGCTGCGGGCGTTCACGCCCCGAGATCAAAAGGCGGTCTTGTCGGCTGCAAGCACCTTGCGAGCCAATCCGCAGCTCGATCTGCAAGCCGCCATCACGGAACTTGGCGTGGGCGAGGCTCTGGTGAGTCTGCTCGATGCCCAAGGGCGCCCCTCGGTCACTCAACGTGTCTTCATCACGCCGCCTGGCAGTCAGATCGGCCCCATCCGTTCCGAGCAGCGAGCGACCCTCCTGCAAACCTCCTTGGTGGCGGGCGTGTACGAACAAGCCGTGGACCGGGAATCCGCTTTCGAAAAGCTCGTGGGGCGCGCCGCTGGGAGCTCACCTGCAGCCACCACGGGCAAGCCCGTCGAAGCGGCGTCCTCCAACGAATCCAGCGCGGGGGGCTTCTTGGGTCAGGTATCCGACCTGGTCCTGGGAGGCGCAGGCCCGCGAGGGGGGCGGCGCGAAGGTCTGGCCCAGACCGCACTGCGCAGCGCAATGCGCAGCGTGGGCTCGGCGGTTGGGCGGGAAATCGTGCGCGGAGTGTTGGGATCGCTGCTGGGGGGTGGCAAAAGACGCTGAGCCTCCTATGGGTGAAACACCCCACAGCGAAGATCCATCCTGGGCTCTCAGCCCGCGAGGACCTGCTTGGCGTGACGGGCCAAGGCCTGCAGCGCCGTGTCAATGGCCTCTTGCAGGCGGGTAAAGCCAGCCACCGGCTGAAACTGCCCATCCATGTAGAGCGACCGCTTGACCTCAATTTGCACCGAATGCCAGGCCTTGTCTGGGGCGCCTGAACGGCGGATGATCTCCACCCCTTTGAACGGGTCGTTTCGGGCCACGGAGTAACCGTGGCTGCGAAATGACGCCTCCAGCAAGGCCATGGTGGCTTCATCGCTGGTGGTGTCGTCCAAGTTGCCCAGCACCACGTCGGCCAAAGGCTTTTCGGGCAGCCCCAGACGTCGATAAGCGTCGTCAGGCATGGAATGCACATTCAAATGCCACCGCGGCTGGCCTCCCGCCCCGGCCTCGGCCAGTGCGCTGTTCAAGGCCTCGTGATAGGGCCTCCAGCATCGGTCAATGCGCTGTTGCACCTCAGCCACCGAGAGTTGCCGGCTGTACATGGGACGACCGCCCATGACACGCCACACCAGGCCTGCGCCGATTTCGGTTTTTCGGCTGGGGGAAACCGGCCCGGGCCACGGTGCATCCAGCAAAGCCTCGTCGATGTCGTGCAAGCTGCGATTGGGATCGATATACGCCCTGGGAAAGTGAGCGGCAATCAAGGTGGCCCCGTGTGCAGGTGCATGGGCATAAAGCCGGTCAATGAATGTGTCTTCTCCGCGACGCAAGTCCAGGCCTTCCAGCACAGAGCCAAAGTCATTGGGGTAATCGGTGCCGCTGTGCGGAGAGTCCACCACGATGGGCAATGGCGTCCTCACCGGACGAATGATGGACACAGGAGCCGGGGAGTGCCCAGGAGAGTGCCCCGAAGAAAGGCCTGAATTGAGAGGTGTGTTCATAGGGACCCATCATAGAGCGCCATAAAATGGTGTCCATGGCCCACGATTCGCGCAGCAACGACGCCCCCAAACCCAGCAACTTCCTTCGCGGCATCATCGAGCGCGACCTGGAGTCTGGCTCATTGGCCCATCGCCGCTTTGGCGGGTCACCTGGCGATGCCGCGCATCACCAAGCCGGGCCGACTGACCCCGCGCGCATCCGCACCCGCTTCCCTCCGGAGCCCAATGGGTATTTGCACATCGGGCATGCCAAGAGCATTTGCTTGAATTTCGGCTTGGCCCGCGACTACGGGGGCGTGTGCCATCTGCGTTTTGATGACACCAATCCGGAAAAAGAAGAACAGGAATACGTCGACGCCATCATCGAGGCGGTTCGGTGGCTGGGTTTTGACTGGGAGTCGGGCGGAGTCAGCCACCTGTA
>RFSP01000105.1 GCA_009923895.1 Betaproteobacteria bacterium
TTCCGTGGAACTACCCGGCGCAGATGCTCGGCCGCACCGTTGCACCCGCCCTGGCCATGGGCAATGGCACCGTGCTAAAGCCTGCCGAAGACACCAGCCTGTCGGCCCTGCGCGTCGCTGAGTTGGCTTTGGAAGCGGGCCTGCCCCCTGGTGCACTCAATGTGGTCACGGGCCTGGGCGAAGAAGCCGGTGCCGCGCTGGCCGCCCACCCCGGCATCGATTTCATCTCGTTCACTGGGTCAAACGAGGTCGGCACGCTGGTGCAACAAGCCGCCGCCAAGAACGCCGTCAAATGTGTGCTCGAATTGGGTGGCAAGTCACCGCAAATCGTGTTCGAAGACGTGGACGTTGCACGCGCCGTGCCCATCATCGTTCGTGCCATCGTGCAAAACGCCGGTCAAACCTGCACCGCCGGTAGTCGGCTGTTGGTTCAGCGGTCTCTCTACGACCGCTTCGTTCAGCAGGTGGCCGAGGCCTTCAGCAAAGTCCGCGTGGGCTCACCCGAGATGGACCTCGACTGCGGCCCCGTCATGAATACGGCTCAACTGGCGCGCGTGAAGCGCTACATCCAACAGGCTCGTGACGGTGGCATCCCCGTCTTGGCCGAAGGTTCCATCGCCGAGGGCACAAACGCCGGCGGCTACTTTGTCAAACCCACGCTGTTCGGTCCTGTGCCTCGCACCCATGCCTTGGCCTGCGAAGAGGTGTTTGGTCCGGTGCTCGCGGCCATGCCGTTTGAAGATGAGGCCGACGCGATCGCACTGGCCAACGGCACCGACTACGGATTGCTGGCTGCTGTATGGACCGAGAACGCCGGACGTCTGCAACGCGTGGCCAAAGCTGTGCGGGCCGGGCAAGTCTTTATGAACTGCTACGGCGCCGGCGGGGGCGTTGAACTGCCCTTTGGTGGTACCAAGCGCAGCGGTCACGGACGTGAGAAGGGCCTGCTGGCGCTGGAAGAGGTCAGCGCGACGAAGACGTTGGTGCATTACCACGGATGAGGCTCAATAGGCCCTCTTACAAACGCAACAACCCCAACACCGCACACACGCCAATCACGGCGATCACGTTGGCTTTGAATCTGAACAAGGCCACGGCGGCACCCAAGGCCATCAGCGCAGAGATCGCATCCACGTGTCCTGAAAATCCTTGGGGCCACAACACGTGCACGCCAAAGAAGACAGCCAAGCTCAAGATCACCCCCACCACGGCCGCCGTGATGGCGGTGAGCGGTGCTGTGAGTTTCCATTGATTGTGGGTAGACTCCACCAGAGGCCCGCCCGCCAAGATGAACAGAAACGAGGGCAAGAAGGTGAACCATGTCACCCACATGGCGGCCACAGCCCCCGCCATGAAGAGCTGATCGGGGCCGAACAGCGCTTTGGCATAGCCGCCCACGAAACCGACAAAGGCCACCACCATGATCAAAGGACCTGGCGTGGTCTCTCCCAAGGCCAGTCCGTCCATCATTTGTGAGGCCGTGAGCCATGCGTGATGCTCTACCGCACCTTGCAGCACGTAGGGCAGCACAGCATAAGCCCCTCCAAAGGTGAGCAGCGCGGCTTTGGTGAAGAACCAGCCCATCTGCGGGAGGGTGTGGTTCCACCCCTCCACCACCGTCATCACCGCCAAAGGAGCCGCCCACAGGGCCAGGCCCACGGTCAACACCGCAGCCAGGCGCTTGGAGGAGTGCTGGGCATGGGGCGGTGTGGGGGTGTGGTCACCGATCCATGCGTCCTGCGGCTGCGCGCCCGAACTGGCGTGGGCCGAAGACGATTGAAACACCCAAGGAGCCCACCGTCCGCCCGCGAGCCCGATCGCAGCCGCTCCCGCCACAATCAATGGAAAGGGCAGGCCCCACACATACACGGCCATGAACGACGCTGCGGCCAGGACCCACAGGGCCGCATGCTTTAGCGCTCGGGTGCCCACCCGATAGGCCGCATGCAGCACGATGGCGGCCACGGCAGGCTTGATCCCCAAAAAGATGCCTGCCACCACGGGCACATGGCCCCAAGCCATGTAAACCCAGGACAGTGCAATCAGAAGCGCCAGTGACGGCAACACAAAAAGCACACCCGCCATCACACCGCCCCAAGTCTTGTGCATGAGCCAGCCGATGTAGGTGGCCAGCTGCTGCGCCTCGGGCCCGGGCAAGACCATGCAATAGTTCAAAGCCCTCATGACACCAAAAAAACCGAAATCTTGACGGCCTGGCGTGGCGGTTTGAGGCTCATCAGAGAGAGCTGGGGGGTTGTCATGAGAGTTCCTTCAAGCGCGCAGTCCAGATGCGATGATAGGGGGTCCAACGGCCCACCGATCATGACCTCCAAATCTGCCAGTGTCACGCCACAGCCCCTCGCGCAGGCGACGACCCACATTCGTCACCTCGTCTTGATCTTGGGAGATCAGCTGGATGCGTTTGCGTCGGTTTGGGAAGATTTTGACCCCAATCAAGATGCCGTGTGGATGGCGGAGGTGGACGAGGAATCCACGCACGTCATTTCTTCCAAACAGCGCACCACCGTCTTTTTGAGCGCGATGCGTCACTTTGCCAGCGCATTGCGCGCGCAAGGCAAGCGCGTCTTCTACACCGAGCTGGACGATTCAACCAACACGGGCACCTTGGCCCAAGAACTCGAACGAGCGATTCAAGCCCTCCAGCCAAAGCGACTGGTCATGACAGCGCCCGGCGAGTGGCGGGTTTTGCAAAGTCTGCGCACCGCGGCAGCCCGCCATCAGTTGCCCATCGACGTCCGTGACGACACACATTTTTTCAGCACCGTCAGAGACTTTGCCGCGCATGCCAAACAACGCAAGCAATTGCGTTTGGAGTTCTTCTACCGCGAGATGCGCGCGAAAACAGGGATCTTGATGGACGGCGCACGGCCGGTAGGAGGTCAGTGGAACTTTGACGCCGACAACCGGGGAGCGTTTGGTAAAAACGGCCCGGGTCCGCTTCCACCGCCCAAGCGGTTCACACCCGACGACATCACCCGTCAGGTGATGGACCTGGTGAACCACCGGTTGGCTCACCACCCGGGAGCGCTGACGAGCTTTGGTTGGCCGGTCACACGAGAACAAGCCCTGGTGGCGCTGCAAGATTTCATCGCGCATCGTCTGCCGAACTTTGGCACCTATCAAGACGCCATGTGGGAGGGCGAAGTCTGGCTGTATCACTCGCACCTGTCTTGCGCTCTCAATCTCAAGCTGCTGCACCCCAAAGAAGTGGTCCAGGCTGCTGAAGAGGCCTATCACGCGGGCCACGCACCTTTGGCGTCGGTGGAGGGTTTTGTTCGGCAGATTTTGGGGTGGCGTGAATATGTGCGTGGCATCTACTGGACCCGCATGCCCGATTACGCAGGCCTGAACGCCTGGCAGGCTCAAACCCCACTCCCCTCCTTTTATTGGACGGGCGAGACCGATATGGCTTGTCTGCGAGACGCGATCCGCCAGACCCTGTCGCACGGCTATGCCCACCACATTCAGCGACTCATGGTGACCGGTCTTTATGCCCAACTGCTGGGGGTCCGTCCGCAAGAAGTCCACCGCTGGTACCTGGGTGTCTACGGCACGAAGGCCCGTTGGCCAAGAATCCGCGGATGGTCATGCAGATCAAAAATCTGGCCCGTTTGTCGGCCGAGCAACGCGAAGCCATCCGGTCGCAAGCGTCACGAATACGTGAGGCCTCTTGAATCAGCGATCCGGCCCCTTGCGCCCCTGCACTTCTTGCAACAAGTACGACTTGAAGGCCGTTGCCAAGGGGGGCAACTTCTTTTGTGCAGGGTGCACGATGTGCCACGCCGACGGCAACGGGAAGCCCTGAACGTCCAAGACCTTGACGCCGTGCTCTCTTTGAAGGCCATGGAGCGCATGCCGTGACACCACCCCCACGCCCAGCCCCCCTGCCACGGCTTCTTTCACAGCCTCGTTGCTGCCCAACTCCATGCGCACATCGGCACGAAACCGCTTTTTTCGAAAGTGTTCATCGGTGGCCATGCGTGTGCCGGACCCTCGCTCACGCAAAATGAAGCGGCTTCTGCCCAAGTCTTGCAAGGCCAGCCCTGACTGACGGGTCAAGGGGTCGGTCTGCGCTGTGATGAGGACGATGGGATTGGGCATCAAGGCCACGTCCACCAGGTCCATGTCGAGAGGCGGCAGCGACATGATGTAGAGATCGTCCATGTTGTCTCTCATGCGACCCACCACACCGTCGCGGTTGAGGATTTCAAGTGAAACATCGATGGCAGGATGTTTTTTGCAAAAGCGGCCAATGAGCTTGGGCATGAAGTACTTGGCCGTGCTGACCACGGCCACGCGCAATTGCCCGCGCGAGAGGCCCTGAACGGCATCGACGTGCTGCTCGAATGCGCCCCAAGACTGCGCGATGCTTCGCGCCGTTGACGCCAACTCTTTACCGACATCGGTCAAGTACACCTTTTTTCCGACCACTTCGTACAAAGGCAAACCCACCGATTGGGACACCTCTTTGAGCTGCATGGATGCCGTCGGCTGCGTCACATGCAGCGCCTTTGCTGCGGCGCTGACACTGCCCAAGTCGGCCAGCGCCAAAAAGAGCTTCATTTGCCGAAATGTGATATTCATAGAGTTTTATCTATGTTTTGTTATTTAAGAATCGATTTTACAACGTTGCTCTCAGTTCCTACCATGATAGGAGGAGTGATTCATGCAAAACCTTCTGGATCCTGCGATTCTGTTTTTCGTGTTTGGCGTACTGGCTGGGTTCGTCAAATCAAATCTTGAAATTCCCTCGGCGATTTCAAAGTTTCTCTCTCTCTACTTGCTCATGGCCTTGGGCCTGAAGGGAGGTTTCGCGCTTTCCCAATCCGGCATCACCGCCTCTGTTGGTGCTGGGCTCGCCGCCGCCGTCGGCTTGGCCATCGTTATTCCGTTGATGGGGTATTGGGTCCTGCGCCATTGGGTTTCAGGGTTTGACGCAGCCGCAGTGGCAGCCACCTACGGCTCGGTGAGCGCCGTCACGTTTGTGACGGCGGTGCAGTTCTTGGAGAACCAGCAGGTGGCCTATGGAGGTCACATGGCCGCTGCCATGGCCCTCATGGAGTCCCCAGCCATCATCATGGCCGTCATCTTTGCCAATGCCCTGCGCAGCAAGGCTCCCTCCTCTGCCGGCAGCCCTTCGGCTCCGTCGGGCGTTTCTTTGGGGAAGATATTGCATGAGTCTTTCACCGACGGCGCGCAATTGCTGCTGTTGGGCGCCATGTGTGTGGGCTTGATCACGGGCGAGTCTGGCAAGGCCGCCATGCAGCCTTTTTCAGGCGACCTGTTCAAAGGCATGCTGTCCTTCTTTCTCTTGGACATGGGCTTGATGGCCGCCCGCAACCTGCCCGGCGTGCGGGGCAAGTCGCCCTGGCTCGTGGCCTATGCAGTGATTGGGCCTCTGACCCACGCCAGTCTGGCCTTGGGCTTGGCTTGGCTGTTGAAGTTGCCTGTCGGTGATGGCGCGCTGCTGATGGTGTTGGCAGCCAGTGCCTCTTACATTGCAGTGCCTGCCGTCTTGCGGTATGCGATCCCCGAGGCCAATGCGTCGCTGTACTTTGGATTGAGCCTGGGCGTCACATTTCCTCTGAATATCATCGTGGGGATCCCGGTTTACGCATCGGTGGCCCATGCGGTCTTGGGATAAGAGCATTTCCCGACGTATCCTTGCGGTGTGACTCGCCGACAAGCGCCACCAGGAGACACGATGATTGCCCGCACCCTTTTCCATGCCGACCATGAAGCCTTCCGCGACAGCTTTCGCCGGTTCATGGACAAAGAGATTGCACCGTTTCACGCGCAGTGGGAAGAGCAGGGATATGTCGACCGCGCGGTGTGGAACAAAGCGGGAGCGCAGGGGTTTCTTTGCATGACCCTGCCGGAGGTCTACGGCGGGTCGGGCGCGGACAAGCTTTACAGCGTGGTGCAGATGGAGGAATTGGCGCGGGGAGGTTTTTCTGGCCTGGGCTATGGGCTGCACAACGAAATTGTGGCGCCCTACCTCCTGCACTACGGCACTGAAGCCCAAAAGCAAAAGTACCTGCCCCCCATGGCCCGCGGAGAGATGGTGGGCGCCATCGCCATGAGCGAGCCGGCAGCCGGCTCGGACTTGCAGGGCATCAAGACCACCGCCCTCGCCCAGCCCGATGGGACTTACTTGCTCAACGGCAGCAAGACTTTCATCACCAACGGTTGGCACGCCGACCTGGTGATTGTGGTGGCCAAAACCGATCCAGCAGCGGGCGCCAAGGGCACCAGCCTCTTCTTGGTGGAGCGCGGGATGCCGGGCTTTGAGAAAGGCCAACGCTTAAAGAAACTCGGTCTGCGGGCGCAAGACACCTCTGAGCTCTTTTTTGATAATGTGCGTCTGGATTCAAGTCAGTTACTGGGCGGGGAGCCGATGCGCGGCAAAGGCTTCATCTGTCTGATGGAGCAGCTGCCTTGGGAGCGGTTGCAAATCGCCATCAGCGGCATCGCTGCTGCACAGTGGGCCATCGATACCACCTTGCAATATGTCAAAGACCGCAAGGTCTTTGGCCAGCCAGTGGCCCAATTTCAAAATACACGCTTCACCTTGGCGCAACTTCAAACCGAGGTGCAAATTGCCCGGGTCTTTGTGGACCGATGCTGCGAACTGCTTCTTTCGCAGCAGCTTGACGATGCGGCTGCGAGCATGGCCAAGTACTGGTGCACCGACCTGCAATGCAAGGTCATGGACGAATGCGTGCAACTGCATGGGGG
>RFSP01000106.1 GCA_009923895.1 Betaproteobacteria bacterium
ACCCGTTGGACCCGATGGCCGCCCGACTCAAACCGCAGGGCGCCATAGACCTGGGCCCCTTCAATGCGCAGCACGATTTCTTTGTAGCCGCCGAGTTCGGAGGCGCTTTCGCTCATGACCTCGGTGCGCCAGCCCTGCCGTTCGCAAAAGCGCAAATACATGCGCGCCAAATCACCCGCAAACAGGGCCGACTCGTCTCCGCCCGTGCCAGCGCGAATTTCTAAAAACGCCGGCCTTTCATCATCCGGGTCCTTGGGCAGCAGGGCCGTTTGCAGTGAGGCGAGCAGACCTTGCAAATCGCTTTGGGCCGTGTCCATTTCCTCTTGAGCCATGGCGCCGAGCTCCGGGTCGGCGAGCAGCTCTTGGGCGCTGGCCAAGTCGGCCTCTCGTTGGCGGTAGTGGTTGAACAGCGACACCACCTCGGCCACTTCGGCCTGCTCTCGCGACAGGGTGCGGTAGCGCTGAATGTCGCAGACCACCGCCGAGTCCGACAGGTTGGCGTCGAGCTCGGTGAGTCGCAGGCTCAGGCGTTCGAGTTGTTGGCGAAGGGAGTCTTTCATGACGGCTCAAAAATCGATGGGGGCCGGGCCAAGGCCCAGGCGGGCCCACCCAGTCAAGTGGCGATCGCCGCTAACCCTGGTGGTTGGAGTTGGAGCCTGAATTGCCCGTGTGGCGGGTGAGGCCGCGCAAGAAAAGGCGCGACACCGTTTGGGCCAACTCTTCGCGCTGCAGGCCTTCCACCGAATGCAGCTCGGCCAAGGTGCCGTGCAGCATTTTGTGGGTCAAACCGCGGGACAGGCTCTCGAGCACGTCTTCCACCGACGCGCCCTTGGCCAGCAACTTGCGGGCCTTGATGAGTTCCATGTCGCGCCAATCATCGGCCTGCCGGTTCAATGCTTGAATGAGTGGCACGGCGGCGCGTTGATCGAGCCAGTGCACAAAGCCCTGCACGCCTGCATCCACAATCGCCTCGGCGCGTTCCACCGCAGCTTGTCGTTTCTCGCCGGCCGTTTGCACCAGCTCAGACAAGTCGTCCACGGTGTAGAGATAGACGTCATCCAAAGAGCCCACCTCGGGCTCAATGTCTCGAGGCACGGCCAAATCGACCATGAACATGGGCCGGCGGCGCCGGGCCTTGAGCGCCCGCTCGACCGCTCCCAGGCCAATGATGGGCAAGGCGCTGGCCGTGCAAGAAATGACCGCGTCGTACTCTTGCAGGCGTTGCGGCAGATCCGACAAGCGCAGGGCCCGTGCACCAAACCGAGCCGCCAGGGTCTCGCCGCGCTCGAGCGTGCGATTGGCCACCGCCATGGCCAGCGGTTGGCGCGCGGCAAAGTGGGTGGCCACGAGGTCAATCATCTCGCCCGCGCCCACAAACAACACGCGAATTTTGGTGAGGTCTTCAAACAACTGTCCGGCCAGGCGCACAGCGGCAGCGGCCATGCTCACCGAGTGGGCGCCAATGTCGGTGGACGTGCGGACCTCTTTGGCCACCGAAAACGAGCGCTGAAACAACTGATGCAAGGTGGTGCCCAGCGTGCCTGCACTGTCGGCCTCCCGCACGGCCTGTTTCATTTGCCCCAATATTTGCGGCTCGCCCAGTACCATGGAGTCCAATCCTGAGGCCACACGGAACGCATGGCGCGCGGCTTCACGGCCCTCACGCAAATAAGTGTGTTGTTGCAGGTGGTGGGTTTCGAGCCCGGCATGATCGGCCAGCAGGTGCATGGCCGGCGACGCCAAATCACCCCCCTTGGCCATGTCGGTGGCCAGGTAGAGCTCGGTGCGGTTGCAAGTGGACACCAGCGCCGCCTCAGGAGCGGCCGAGGCCAAACGTTCACGCATCGCTCGAAGCACCGGTGCGATCTGCTCGGGGGCAAAGGCCAACTTTCCCCGCAGGTCCAAAGGCGCGGAGGTGTGATTCAAGCCCAGCGTGATCACGCTCATTGGGCGATTGTAAGATCCACCACCCTCTTGTAAACCTCCTTATCAACCTCTTGTGGAGGTCTTTTGCCCACATGGGACCTTTGGACGTTGTCTACCACCTGCTCAATTTCTTCGCGCCGGCCATCGTCACCGGGGCGGTGGGAGCGGGCGCCTTGAAGGTGTTGTGGCGTCAAGCCTTGCGCGGCGTGAGCTGGAAGCGTTTGGCTTGGCGCAGCGGCCTGGCTGGTGCCCTGGTGCTGGCTGGGGGCCTGGCCCTGTGGGGACGCGACGGCAAGATGGCCACCTACGCCGCGATGGTGGCTTTGCAAGCGCTGGTGGCGGTGTGGACGGGCTTTGGGTGGGGCCGTCGCTGACCGGCTGATGAGCTGCCGCTAGGCTGTCGCGAAAGAGGAGACTCCCGCCCGCGGGCAGGTGGTTCAGGTGCCTCAGGCCACGCACACCTCGCCGCGCAGGGAGTGCGGCAGGGCTTGGGTGATGGTCACGTCCACCATTTGACCCACCAGGCGCTTTGCTGCAGCCGGTGCGGGGAAATTGACGATGCGGTTGCACTCGGTGCGCCCCATGAGTTCGTCGGCGCTCTTCTTGGACGGGCCTTCCACCAAGATGCGTTGCCGGGTGCCGACACGTTCGGCTGAAATGCGGCGCACCTTCGTCTCGAGCAAGGCTTGGAGGGCTTGCAGCCGCTGCAGCTTGACCTCTTGGGGCGTGTCGTCTGGCAAATTGGCAGCCGGCGTGCCCGGCCGGGGGCTGAACACAAAGCTGAAGCTCGCATCAAAGCCGATGTCTTCCACCAACTTCATGGTGCGCGCATGGTCGTCTTCGGTTTCTCCAGGGAAGCCGACGATGAAATCGCTCGACAGGCTGATGTCGGGCCGCACGGCGCGCAAGGCGCGAATGGTGCTTTTGTATTGCAGCGTGGTGTAACCCCGCTTCATGGCCATGAGGATGCGGTCGCTGCCGTGCTGCACCGGCAGGTGAAGATGGTTCACCAGTTTGGGAATCTCGGCGTAGGCCTGCACCAGCCGGGAGGTGAATTCATTGGGATGGCTCGTGGTGTAGCGGATGCGCTCAATGCCCGGGATTTCGGCCACGTATTCCAGCAGCAAAGCGAAATCGGCGATCTCGGCCGTGTGGCCCATGGGGCCGCGCCATGCATTGACGTTTTGACCCAGGAGATTGACCTCTTTGACGCCCTGGTCGGCCAAGCCAGCCACCTCGGTCAGCACGTCGTCCAAGGGACGGCTCACCTCTTCGCCCCGGGTGTAAGGCACCACGCAGTAGGAGCAGTATTTGGAGCAGCCCTCCATGATGGACACGAAGGCGCTGGCCCCTTCCACCCGGGCCGGCGGCAAATGATCGAATTTTTCGATCTCGGGAAAGCTGATGTCCACCTGTGGCCGCTGCTGATGCTGACGCGCCTGGATCATTTGTGGCAAGCGGTGCAAGGTCTGCGGACCAAACACCAGGTCCACATAAGGGGCGCGCTCCACGATGGCCGCGCCCTCTTGGCTGGCCACGCAACCCCCCACGCCAATCAAGACGCCTTTTTTCTTGAGGTGCTTCACGCGCCCCAGGTCGCTGAAGACCTTTTCTTGGGCCTTTTCTCGCACGGAGCAGGTGTTGAAGAGGATGAGGTCGGCCTCTTCGGGATCTTGCGTGGCTTCAAAGCCGCCGGATTCCCGAAGGACGTCGATCATTTTGTCGGAGTCGTACTCGTTCATCTGGCACCCAAAGGTGCGAACGAAGACTTTGCGGGTGGCGCTGGCGCTCAAGTCAGGCTCCTGGCGGCGCGTCTGGGGTAGAACCAGGGGCCGCGGTTGCACATTGACGAATTTGGTGGCGCTTCAGGGATTCGAACCCCGGACCTGCGGATTATGATTCCGTCGCTCTAACCGGCTGAGCTAAAGCGCCTGTGAGGCCGAGATTATATCGGCTGCCGAAGGCCCTTGCGGGCGCTCGGTCAGCCCCCACACACCATGTTCAGTTTTTTCAAAAAGCGTCCACCTGACCCGGCACCTGCGCCCCAGGCGGGTCCCGCGCCCGCGCCTGCGTCTGCACCTGCATCTTCTTCTGAAGCGCCGGCCGCTCCCAGCGAGAGAAAAGGGTGGCTGGAGCGACTGCGCTCGGGCCTGCGCAAGACGGGATCCAGCATTGCCGAAGTCTTTACCGGCACCCGCATTGACGATGCGCTTTACGAAGAGCTGGAAACGGCGCTCTTGATGGCAGACACGGGCGTATCGGCCACGGCCTACCTGCTCGAAGATCTCAAGCAAAGGGTCAAAGACACCCAAGCGCGTGATCCGGCGGCCGTCAAAGCCTTGCTGGTGGAGTCGTTGACCGACTTGTTAAAGCCTTTGCAGCGCCCGCTGGAAGTGGGTGCGGCCCTGCCCACCGTGATGATGGTGGTGGGTGTGAATGGGGCGGGCAAGACCACCAGCATCGGCAAGCTCACCCACCACCTGGCCGACAGTGGCATGAAAGTTTTGTTGGCCGCTGCCGACACGTTCCGTGCGGCCGCGCGCGAGCAGCTGGCGGTGTGGGGTGATCGCAATCGTGTGGACATCGTCAGCCAGCAGGGCGGAGACCCGGCGGCTGTGAGCTTTGATGCGGTCAGCGCCGGCCGGGCCCGAGGCTGTGACGTGGTGATTGCCGACACGGCGGGCCGTTTGCCCACGCAGACCCACCTGATGGAAGAGCTCAAGAAGATCAAACGCACCATCCACAAGGCGCAAGAAGGGGCTCCGCAAGAGGTCTTGTTGGTGGTGGACGGCAACACCGGACAAAACGCGCTGGCGCAAGTGAAGGCTTTTGATGCGGCGGTGCAGCTCACCGGCCTGATCGTGACCAAACTGGACGGGACGGCCAAGGGGGGCGTGCTGGCGGCCATTGCCCGCTGGTGCCACGAGGCTCAACGGCCCATCGCCGTGTACTTCATTGGTGTGGGCGAAAAGCTCGAGGACCTGCAGACCTTTGATGCGCGCGAATTCGCGCAAGCGCTGATTCAGTAGGTCCGCCCTCGGTGGAAAAGCCCACCGGGGACTTCAGCGGGGCATGCCCGGAAAGCCGCCCATGCCGCCCATGCCCCCCATGCGTTTGAGCATCTTCATCAAGCCGCCGCCGCGCATTTTTTTCATCATGGTTTGCATCTGCTCAAACTGATTGAGCAGGCGATTGACCTCTTGCACGTGCACCCCCGCACCCGCGGCAATGCGGCGCTTGCGCGAGGCTTTGATGAGTTCGGGCTTGCGCCGCTCCAAGGGCGTCATGGCGCAAATGATGCCTTCCATGCGCCGCACATCGCGCTCGGCGCGGTCCATGTCGGCACCCGAGGCCTTGGCGGCCAATTGGCTGGGCAATTTGTCCATCAAATTGGACAAGCCCCCCATTTTTTTCATTTGCGAAATCTGCGAGAGGAAGTCATTGAGGTCAAAGCCATCGCCGCTTTGCACCTTGGCGGCGAGCTTCTGCGCAGCGGCGACATCGACCCCCTTGGTGACCTCTTCGACCAAGGCCACGATGTCGCCCATGCCCAGCACACGCCCGGCGTGACGTTCGGCATCGAAGGCCTCCAGGCCATCAATCTTTTCGGACACGCCCGCAAATTTGATGGGCACGCCCGTGATCTGTCGCACCGACAATGCCGCACCGCCTCGGGAGTCACCGTCCAGCTTGGTCAGCACCACCCCGGTCAGGGGCAGGGCTTGGCTGAAGGCCTTGGCGGTGTTGATGGCGTCCTGGCCCTGCATGGCATCCACCACGAACAAGGTCTCGCTGGGCTGCAGCGCGGTGTGCAGATCTTGGATCTCGGCCATCATGGCTTCGTCCACGGCCAACCGGCCTGCGGTGTCCACCAACAGCACGTCAAAGTAGTGGCGCCGGGCGTGGTCCAGCGCGGCCCGCGCAATCTCCACGGGCTTTTGATCGGGTGCGCTGGCAAACCATTCGGCCCCCGCTTGTGCGGTGACGGTCTTGAGCTGCTCGATCGCAGCGGGTCGATACACGTCGGCCGAGACGGTGAGCACCTTCTTGCGACGCTTTTCGATCAGGTGTTTGGCCAGTTTTGCCGTGGTGGTGGTTTTGCCCGCCCCTTGCAAACCCGCCATCAACACCACCGCCGGGGGTTGCGTGGCCAGATTGATGTCGGACACCGACGACTTGAGCTCGCCTTGCTCGTCCACCTCGCCCATGGTGCGGGTGAGCTCTTTGTGAACGATGCCCACCAGCGCTTGGCCAGGGTTGAGTGACCCCACCACCTCTTGCCCCAAGGCCTTGTCTTTGACACGTGCAATGAAGTCTCGCACCACGGGCAAGGCCACGTCGGCTTCGAGCAAGGCCATGCGAACCTCACGCAACATGTCTTGCACATTGCTTTCGGTGATGCGTGCCTGACCGCGTATCGTTTTGACGAGGTGCGAGAGGCGATCGGTCAATGAGGAGGCCATGGCCAGAGGGACGGCAAAACCCCGACATCAACCCCGGAGTTGGGTCAAAGTCCGCCGCGAAAGTACACTGTTCGGATGATTCTAGCTTCCGGCGTCTTTTCCACCACTGCGCTGACCTTGGCGGCGCTGGCCCTGGTGGCCTACGGGCTGGCTGCTTTGCCGCTGGGGCGTGATGCCCGT
>RFSP01000107.1 GCA_009923895.1 Betaproteobacteria bacterium
CTCGGCGCTGGTGGCCACGAGAAGCGGAACCCGCTTGAACACGAGGTCGACCTCGCGTTGCCAGCGCTCGGGGTCGAAGTAGTTCGATGCCGGGATGCGCGTGACGCCTTCGGTGAGGTGCTGCGTGCCGGCCTTGTTGTGGGCGATGGTGCGCTCGGGGTGGTGCAATTTGTCCAACCCAAACAGGCCCAGGCGGAAGGTGCGGAAATCAGCCGGCTCGTCACACTGAAGCGGCACACCGGCGGCCGATTGGAGCCCCGCAGCCAGGAATTTTTTGGACGACTGGATGTCGGGGTCGGTGGTGTAACTCACCACCACACCCGGGGCCTCAAAGCCCGGTGCCGCCACACTGGGAAAGCCGTGCTCTTTGAGCAGGGCGCGCACGCGCTGACCCAGATCCATCTCATGGGTGCGCGCTTTTTCAAAGCCATAGTGCTGCGTCTCCACCAAAGCGTCGCGCAGACGCAGCAAGGCATCCGTGGGCATGGTGGCATGGTAGGCATGGGCCCCACCTTCGTAGGTTTCCATGATTTGCACCCACTTGCGCAAGTCCATCGCGAAGCTCGAGCTCTGCGTTTTTTCAAGGGTCTGACGGGCGCGCTCGCTGAGCATGACCATGGCGCAGCAGGGTGATCCGCTCCAAGCCTTTTGCGGAGCAGAGATGAGCACGTCCACTCCCGTGGCCTGCATGTCCACCCACATGGCTCCCGAGGCGATGCAGTCCAGCACCAGCAGGCCGCCGTGCGCATGAACGGCTTGGGCCACCTGACGCAGGTAATCATCCGGCAACATCATGCCGGCCGAGGTTTCCACGTGGGGCGCAAAAACCACTGCGGGCTTTTCTTTGGCAATGGCAGCACACACTTCGTTGATCGGTGCGGGGACCCACGCAGATTGCGAAGTGTTTTCAAGGCGACGGGCCTTGAGAACGGTATGGCTGGACGGGATGTGCCCCATGTCAAAGATCTGGGTCCAGCGGAAGCTGAACCACCCATTGCGAATCACCATGACGTGCTGGCCCGCCGCAAATTGACGCGCCACCGACTCCATGCCGAAGGTCCCGCTCCCCGGCACGATGGCCACCGAATGCGCACCGTACACCGACTTCAAAAGCCGTGAAATGTCTTTCATCACGCCCTGAAAGCGGGCCGACATGTGATTCAGAGCACGGTCGGTGTAGACGACCGAATATTCATACAGTCCGTCGGGATCGACGTGGGGGAGAAGTCCGGGCATGGCGTCTTCCTTGATTGCGTTTCAAGCAGACATCTTATCCTCAAGCCAAAGGCCTCGTGGATCCCTCAACGAGCGCCAATCCGATAGAACCTGGATGGATCAAGGCAAAGAGGACCGCTGTTCGCTCGGGTTACCCACGCCAATGATCGATCGTACGACCACCGCCTCTGACGGTCACAGCGCCTTCATGGCATGAGCCAAGCATTCAAAGCCACCAAATAACAACATCCTGACAAGCACACCAAGACGCCCCACACGGCGCTTCGGCGCGTCAGCAACTGGGACACGGGAACCTCAAAGGTGGTGGCGGCCACCGCCACGGGCAAGGTCCAAATGGCCAAGGCTGCGCTCAGTCCCCAGGCCAAGACCCCGGCGTTGACCAAGATCACCCCGGCGATCCCAAAAGGACCGGATGCGACCAAAGGCACCAGCAAACTGATCCCAATCATGGGATGCAAACCCACCTGTCCCAAAAGAACCAGCACCGTCACCAACAAAGTAAGCAACATGCCGCCGGACACCAGACTCGGCAGCAAGGTCTGAGCGAAGTGTTGCACCTCGGGCAAGGTGGCCAAAGACACCCCCATGACCTGGGCCCCCACCACGATGAGCAACTCATCAGACAGACGTGAAAAGTGACCCCAGGTGGCGCGAAGAGTCGCCCTCGCCACCGCCTGGCCTCGCCAGGCCAAGTAGGGCAAACAAATGGCCGGCAGGGCCAGGGTCACGGCCTGCAAGCCTGAAAAACCTGTCGCAGTCAGCAAGAGCACCGCACCCAGGATGACCGACATGGGCACGACCAGAGGACCCAACGCTCGCAAGCTCAGTGGCCAGTCGCTCCACTTCAGATCGGGAATGAAGATGGCATGGGCCCAGGCCAATGCCAGGGCACCCAAACCTGCACCAATCAACATCAGCTGCCACAGCGGCGCCGAAGGCACCAACGAGCTGGTAAAGGCCATGGCCACAAACAGCGGTGACCACATGATGGAAGCGCCGACACCACGGGCGGCGCACAGGGCCAGCTGCACCCGAAAGGCCGGTGTCGCTTCGCGCGTCACCACCGGCGCCAACACCGCCATGGCCCCCGCATTCAGAACCGCGCTCAGTCCATGGGATCCCATGAGCGTCCAATGCAAGGCTTGAGAAGGGGTCAAGCGGGTCATGCGCTGATGCAGCGTGTCGCTTTGCGGGCTCGATTGCGCCGTGGCACGCAACAACAGCACAGACGGCAAGAAGCCGCCGAAGATTTGCACTTGGGACAGGCCTTGCAACAACCCCTCAGGGCTCCCGCGCCAAAGTGCCAACCCTGCCGCCACACTGCACACCACACCAAAAAGGATTTGAATGTGGTGGCTGGCGCGCAGGAGCGCAAGCCACAAGAAAAGGACCAGCGCCACCTTGGCAACCATCGACAGCCACACAAGCCCGGTCAACAACGAGGCGACCACGCACACCCAGACACACAACAAGAGCCCTGCCGAGACCTTGGGGGTCCAGTGCAGCGCGAACTTCATCACAGGCTCAGTGCTGCATTCCCCACTTCTTCACAGTCACCCGCTCCAAATTGCGGAAGATGATGCTCTCCACCAAAAGGCCGATGAGAATCACAGTGAACAAGCCGGCAAATACCGCAGGGATGTCGAGGATGTTTTTGTTTTCATAGATGAACCAGCCCAAGCCTCCAGATTTGGAGGTGGTGCCAAACACCAACTCAGCAGCAATGAGCGTTCGCCAAGCAAAGGCCCAACCCACCTTGAGCCCAGACAAGATGCTGGGCAGCGCGGCCGGCACCAGAATCTTGACCACATAGTTGGGGCCGCTCAAGCCGTAATTGCGGCCCACCATTCGCAGGGTCGGTGACACCGCTTTGAAGCCCGAATGCGTGTTCAACGCCACAGGCCACATCACGGAGTGCACCAAGACGAACACAATGCTGGGGTCTCCCAGACCCAACCAAATCAAAGCCAAAGGCAACAATGCGATGGCGGGCAGTGGGTTGAGCATGGCCGTCAATGACTCCAGCAAATCCTCACCCAGCCGGGTGGTGATGGCCAACACACTCAAAATCAATGCCAAGACCAGTCCGATGACATAGCCTTTGAGCAGCACGCCCATCGACACTGCCGTCTTGGACACCATGTCACCGTTTCGCGTGTGCTCCACCAAAGAGGCCACCGTTTCGCTGAAGGTGGGCAACACCAAAGGATTGCCCAAAGAGCGGGCGTACCACTCCCACACCAACGCCAGCAACGCCAACAAGAAGGTCTTTCGCAGCCAGCCTTGGGCGGTCAAGCGGTCCATCCAACTCAGAGGCTGGGTGATCACGCCAAAGTCTTGCTCCTGAGCCTGTGATCTCACAATCTCTGCGCGGACCGGGGGCGTGGGTTTGTCACGCATGCACCACCTCCGCTTGCGTGTCATTCCCAACATTTTCAGCAAACAGCATCTGGTGAATCCGATCGGAGAGTCGACGTCCCGTGGCCGAGTCCACCGGATCGGTCCCGTCGCTGTTGAGTTCTGCGCGCACCTGTCCCGGGTGCGCAGACAACAGCAAGATGCGATTGCCAATGCGAACCGCCTCTGGAATGGAGTGGGTCACAAAGAGGACCGTAAAGTGGGTGTCGTCCCACAATTGAAGCAACTCGTCTTGCATCTTGCGCCGGGTGAGCGCATCCAGGGCGGCAAAGGGTTCGTCCATCAGCAGCACATCGGGCTCCATGGCCATGCCGCGTGCAATGGCCACCCGTTGCTTCATGCCGCCTGACAAGGTGTGCGGATAAGACGATGCAAACCTTGACAGGTTGACCTTGGCAATGAAGTCTGCGGCTCGTTCGCGAGCGGCCTTGCCAGACAAGCGGCCAGAAGACTCCAAGGCAAACACCACGTTTTCCAACACCGTCTTCCACGGCAGCAGCTGGTCAAACTCCTGAAACACCATCATACGGTCGGGGCCAGGGCGTGTGACGCGCTCGCCTTTGAGCCGAAACTCCCCCTCGACCGGTTGCAGATAGCCCCCAGCAGCCTTCAGCAAGGTGGACTTGCCGCAGCCTGAAGGTCCCAGCAACACAAAGCGATCGCCGGGGTAGACATCAAAACTCACGCGGTAGGTGGCGGTCACCAGATGCTGCGGTGTCTTGTATTGCAGAGTCACACCGTCGGCCTGCAATAAAGGGGGGGTCCCTGCGTTCATCGGGTCTCCTGCGTGCACCTGGTTTTTATTTCACACCAAAAGGAACAAAAAACGGCATCAGCTGCCGGGAAGATCGTGAACCTCCGGGAAGAACAAGTCCTTCCAAGATGCGGGCCGGTTCTTCAAAGTGCCCACCTGATGCATGAACTGGGCGTATGGCAGCAGCCGCTCAGGTGCCATGGTGTAGTGCACCTGAGGGTCGTTCATGATGGCCAAAATCTTGTCGACATTTTCCTTGCCCCCTCCCTCTGCCACATATTGCTCCGCCGCCTTTCGCTTGTTGGCATTGATGAGGTCGGTGGCCTCCCGCAGGGCGTCCACCATGGCTTTGTAAGACTTGGGGTTCTCGGTTCTGAACTTGTTGGTGGACCACACCATCAAGAAGGTGTTGGCACCTCCCATGACGTCGTACGAGTTCAATACCACGCGGGTGCCTGGCACCTCCAAGGCCTGATTTTGGAAAGGCGGCGATGTGAACTGCGACGCAATTTCAGCGCTGCCCGAAAGCATGGCCCTCAATCCCTCAGGGTGGGTCAAGTTGACCATCAGCGGATTGAGTTTTTTGAAGTTTTCTGCGCCAAACTCACGTGCGACCGCCATTTGCAGGTACGTGGTTTGTACCGACGATCCCGCACCGGCCATGGCAATGCGATCTTTGTCGGTGAAGTCTTTGATCGTTTTGATGTTGGGATTGCGAGTGACCAACAAATTCGGCATGGACGACAAGGCGGCCACCCCACGCACATCGACGTTGCCGCGGGTGCGATCCCACAAAATAAGAGCCGGGCCCGTGCCTCCGGCCGCAAAATGCAATCCGCCTGAGAGCAAGGCGTCATTGGCGGCTGCCCCGGCCCCCAGCGTGGCCCAACTCACCTTGGTGCTGGGCAAGCCGTTCTTGGCCAAATGCTTCTCGACCAGCTTTTCTGCCTTCATCACGGTCAATTGCATATAGCCAATGCCGTATTGGGACATGAGCTTGAGTTCGCTGACCTCAGCCTGGGCCGACGCCACCCACAGGGGGGCCACGGCGGCCACCATCAGAGCTTTCCAACGGGTCCATTTCATCTCAGGTTCTCCTTCGTTGAGGTTGCGGTCTTCTCGATCTTGTATCCAAGAGTTCAGCCCTGTCTATCGGTACTGATCAGGGGCGAACCCCAAATTTCGGCTTGGGGCCCAAGGTGGTGCGCAGGCGGCCTTGCGCCACTTCGATGAACCGGCACAGATAGGCACGCGTTTCTCGTGGATCGATGATCTCTTCGACTCCAAAGGCCTCGGCTGTGCGAAATGGCGAGGCCCAGGCCCTGAGCTCGGCTTCAATCTCACGCTCGCGCTCCTTGGGGTCTGCGGCGGCCTCAATCTCGCGACGAAAGGCGGCCGCCACCCCACCTTCGATGGGCAAAGAACCCCATTCGGCCGAAGGCCAGGCGATTTTGAAATCCAAGCCGTTCTTGTCGGTGGTCCCCATGCCCGCCATGCCGTAGCACTTGCGTATCACGACCGTGAAGATCGGCACCGTGGCTTGCAGCCCCACGTACACGCTGCGCATGCCCTCTCGCAGGGTGGCAGCCGCTTCGGCGTCTTTTCCGACGAGAAACCCGGGCACATCCACCAAAAAGATCAAAGGAATGTGAAAGCAATCGCACAACTCAATGAACCGGGTCTGCTTGCGGGCCGCCTTGACGTCCATGGCCCCGCCGTTGACATTGGGATTGTTGGCCACCACGCCAACGACATGACCATTCATGCGCGCCAAACAAGTGATCAAGGCTTTGCCGTAGGTTGGCTGAATTTCAAACACCGAATCCACGTCGGTGACCAACCGAATCAAGCGGCGCATGTCATAGGGTCTGCGTCGGTTTTCTGGAACGATGCTGCGCAGCGCTTCTTCCACCCGGTCAGCCGGGTCACTGCGGTCACCCAAGGGAGGCAGCTCCCACACATTGCGCGGCATGTACGACAGATAACGGCGGATCAACTCAAAGCACTCTTGCTCATCGGCCGCGATGTTGTCTATCGTCCCAGCGGTGCTCACCGCCATGGCGGCACCACCCAGTTCTTCTTTGGTGATCTTTTGACCCAAAGAACGCTCCACCACCGGCGGTCCGGCGGC
>RFSP01000108.1 GCA_009923895.1 Betaproteobacteria bacterium
GAAAGCATCATTCACCAAGATACCCTCGAAATTGTGGTGTCAGATTCGGGATCGGGTTTTGACACGCATCATATTGTGTCACCCAAAATGCAGCCCGATGCCCCTGACCATGGGGTGTTTGGGTTGGGCTTGGGCTTAACGTTCATTCGATCTTTGATGGATGGAGTCCAAACTCCCATGAAACCCTTCGCGTTTGTATTCCCCGGTCAAGGCTCTCAAAGTGTGGGCATGTTGGATGCCTGGGCAGATCATCCGGCCGTCAAGGCCACCCTGGAGGAAGCCTCGCAGGCCTTGGGGGAAGATGTGGCCGGGTTGATCCACAACGGCCCGAAAGAGACGTTGGATCTCACCACGAACACCCAGCCCGTCATGCTCACCGCCGCCATTGCCTGCTATCGCGCCTGGCTTGCTGACGGCGGACCAGCGCCTGTGGCCGTGGCAGGACACTCCTTGGGCGAATACAGCGCTTTGGTGGCCGCGGGGGCTTTGAGTTTGTCCGACGCCCTGCCTTTGGTGCGATTCAGAGCGCAGGCCATGCAAGAGGCCGTGCCGGTGGGAGCGGGTGCCATGGCGGCCATCTTGGGCCTGGACGCGGCGGTGGTGAAAGACGTGTGTGCTCAGGCGGCTGCCGCATCGGGACAGGCCGTTGAGGCGGCCAACTTCAATGACCCCAAGCAAACGGTCATTGCAGGCACCAAGGCCGGTGTGGACAAAGCCTGTGAAATGCTCAAGGCTGCGGGTGCCAAGCGTGCCTTGCCGCTGGCGGTGTCGGCGCCCTTCCACTCTTCTTTGATGAAACCGGCCGCTGAGCGTCTGCGTGAACGTTTGGCTTCGGTCACGATCCAAGTACCTGCCATTGCGGTGGTCAACAACATCGATGCCCAGGTGGAGAACGAACCCAACGCCATCCGCCATGCGCTCTACCGCCAAGCTTATGGCGCCGTGCGGTGGGTGGAAGTGGTGCAAGCGCTTCGTGCCCGAGGGCTCGCCCACATCTTGGAATGCGGCCCGGGCAAGGTGCTGTCAGGGCTGGTCAAACGCATTGATGGCGAGGCGCAGAGCATGACGGTGCTGGACCCGGCCACGCTGGCCGAGGCTCGCTCGATGCTCGGCTGACCATAGGCTTCGATAAGGGACACAGGAATGAGTGAGACACCTGGCGACATCACAGGAAAAAAGGTGGCCTTGGTCACGGGGGCAAGCCGCGGCATTGGCCGGGCCATTGCCATGGCACTCGCGCAGCAGGGCTGCACGGTGATCGGCACGGCCACGACCGACGCCGGCGCCCAGGCAGTGACGGACGCCTTGGCCCCTCACGGTGGACAAGGGCTGTGCCTGAACGTCAACGATGCCGCCGCATGCGATGCAGCGGTGGACGAGGTGCTCAAGACCCACGGTGGGCTGCACGTGCTGGTGAACAACGCGGGCATCACCCGCGACACCTTGGCCATGCGAATGAAAGACGAGGACTGGGATGCGGTCATGGACACCAACTTGAAGGCGGTGTTTCGACTCAGCCGCGCGGTGATGCGTCCCATGATGAAGCAGCGCTTTGGGCGCATCATCAACATCACCTCGGTGGTGGGTGCCAGTGGGAACGCCGGTCAAGCCAACTACGCCGCGGCCAAAGCGGGGGTGGCCGGCATGACCCGTGCGCTGGCCCGTGAGCTGGGCAGCCGCAACATCACCGTCAATTGCATCGCCCCGGGCTTCATCGGCACCGACATGACGGCCGAACTGCCCGAGACCCAAAAGACGGCTTTGCTGCAGCAAATTCCGCTGGGTCGCCTGGGAACCCCCGAAGAAATTGCCCATGCCGTGGCTTTTTTGGCCAGCCCGCTGGCGGGCTACATCACGGGCACCGAACTGCATGTCAACGGCGGCATGTTCATGGGATAACTTGCAAGTTTGCAACCACTAACACCCGGTCCAAGCCCCGCCGGTAGAATTGAGGGCTGTTATTTCACACACTCCTGGAGGGAGTCATGAGCGATATCGAAGCCCGCGTCAAGAAGATCGTTGCCGAGCAACTGGGCGTGCCTGAGTCCGACGTCACCAACGAAAAGGCTTTTGTGGCCGATCTGGGTGCGGATTCTTTGGACACCGTGGAGCTGGTGATGGCCCTCGAAGACGAGTTTGGGATCGAAATCCCCGACGAGGAAGCCGAGAAGATCACCACAGTGCAACTGGCGATTGACTACGCACTCAAGCACAAGAAGTAATGAGCAGAAGACGCGTCGTCGTCACCGGCCTCGGGCTTGTGAGCCCGGTGGGCAACACAGTCGCCGAAGGCTGGTCGCACCTGCTGGCCGGAAAATCCGGCATCGCCCACATCACCAAGTTTGATGCCTCGGCGTTTGCTTGCCGCTTTGCGGGTGAGGTCAAAGGGTTCAATGTCGAGGACTACATCCCCGGCAAAGAAGCCCGTCACATGGACACCTTCATCCATTTCGGCATGGCTGCGGCCATCCAAGCGGTGCGCGATGCGGGGCTGTCGACGGGCGACGCGTTGAGCGAAGAAGCGGCCGAGCGCATCGGCTGCATGGTCGGTTCGGGCATTGGCGGATTGCCCATGATCGAACAGACCGATGGGGACTATCGCGAGCGTGGACCCCGCCGGATTTCTCCTTTCTTTGTGCCGGCTTCGATCATCAACATGATCTCCGGCCACATCTCCATTCACTATGGCTTCAAGGGTCCCAACCTGGCCATCGTGACGGCCTGCACCACGGGCTTGCATTGCATCGGTGAAGCGGGGCGTTTGATCGAATACGGTGACGCCGACGTCATGATTGCAGGCGGTGCAGAAAGCACCGTGTCACCCTTGGGTGTGGGAGGCTTTGCGGCTGCACGCGCGCTGTCCACCCGCAACGACTCTCCCGAGACGGCGTCTCGGCCTTGGGACAAGGACCGAGATGGCTTTGTGCTGGGTGAGGGCGCAGGGGTCTTGGTGCTTGAGGAATACGAGCATGCCAAAAAGCGTGGCGCGAAGATCTACGCCGAGTTGGCCGGTTTTGGCATGGGGGCAGACGCCTTTCACATGACTGCGCCCAATGTGGATGGTCCCAAGCGATCCATGTTGGCGGCACTGCGCAATGCGCGGGTCAACGCGCCAGAGGTGAATTACCTCAACGCCCACGGCACTTCCACGCCATTGGGTGATATCAACGAAACCAATGCCATCAAACTGGCTTTGGGGGATCACGCCAAGAAAGTGGTGGTCAACTCCACCAAGTCCATGACGGGTCACTTGTTGGGCGGCGCGGGAGGCATCGAGTCGGTCTTTACCGTGCTGGCCATCCATCACCAGGTTTCTCCCCCCACCATCAACATCTTCCAGCAAGACCCCGAGTGCGATCTGGATTTCTGCGCCAACACGGCGCGAGACCTCAAGATCGATGTGGCTGTGAAAAACAACTTCGGTTTTGGTGGGACCAACGGGACCTTGGTGTTCCGCAAGCTCTGATCGGGGGTCAATCCCTTGGGTTTTTGACTCCTCGACGAGGCACCGTCCGCCTCGCCTGTTGGTGGGCTTGTGAGGCGAGACCCCAACCCAGCACAATGCCCCCATGCGCTCCCCGCCACCCGTTTCCGTGACTTGGGCTCCCGCCTCTGACGATGTCACCACCCGTTTGTGGTGGGCCGTTCAAGCGCTGATCTATGGCCTGACAGGGGGTGTGGTGTCCGCTTGGACGGCCTACATCGCCTGGGACACTTGGGTGCCGTCCGGCTCCATTGCCGCGTGGGATGCTCACCGAGCGGCTGTCTTGGCGGCCGTGGTCTGCGCGTCATGCGGGCTGGCCTGGGGGTGGTGGTTGGCGGGCACCCATGCCCGCCGGCAGGGCTTGTTGCATTTGGCATGGACCGGAGCGTTCTGGCAGTTTCAGGGCTTGGAAGTGCCGGCTCCGCGCGTGATGCTCGACCTGGGCCCTTGGATGCTTTTGCAGGTTGGGGGGCAATGGGTGAGCCTGTCCAAGGGTTTGGCGCGAGAGGCGTGGCATCCCTTGCGTGCTGCGATATATTCACGCGCCCAGTCTTAGCCCAACTCCTCAAGCTGCCCTTTCATGCCCGATGCGGACGTCGATGCGCTGCTGATCGAGCGCGTCAAGCGCGGTGACAGCCGCGCTTTTGAAATGCTGGTGGTGAAGTACCGAAGGCGGGTGGAACGACTCATCGCCCGCATGGTCCGTGACCCTGACAAGGTGCAAGACCTGGCCCAGGAAGCCTTTATCAGCGCCTACCGGGCTTTGCCCAATTTCCGAGGGGACAGTGCCTTTTACACCTGGCTGTACCGCATTGCGGTGAACACCGCCAAGCGAGCGCTGGTGGAGGCCCGTCGTGATCCGGTGGTCCTGGAGTCCAGCTTGCGCGTGGCTGCTGAGGGCGATGGCGATGAAAATTCTCGCGCCGGTGGGGAACTAATCGATCGGTTGGGGGACAAAGCCACGGACTGCGCAACCCCTGAGGCGGTGTTGGCCAGTCGAGAAATTGCGGCGGCGGTGAACGCGGCCATGGAGGCCTTGTCCGAAGACCTGCGTCAGGCCGTCACCTTGCGAGAGATTGAAGGACTCAGCTACGAAGAAATTGCAGACGTCATGAATTGCCCGATTGGAACGGTGCGATCACGTATCTTTCGCGCCCGTGAAGCCATTGCACAAAAACTGCGGCCCTTGCTCGACACCCCTGAGGGGAGGCGTTGGTGATCACCTCGCCCCGTACCGCTGTGGGCCCATGGATGCTTGATTGACCATGAAACCTCGCCAACCTTTACGTCAGTCCTCCCTTGCCTTGGAAGAGGCGGGTGCGCCCTGGGCTTTGTCGCCGCACGTCGGTGAGCGGGTCTCGGAGTTGATGGATGCGCAAACCCCTGCGCCCCCTGGGTTGGCGCCCGGTGATGAGTTGGCGGGGTGGGCCAGTGCCCACTGGCATGACGACCGTGTGCGCGAGGCTTGGGGCGTCTACCACTTGGTGGGCGACGTCATGCGCTGCGAAGACCTGGCCAAAGAGCAAGACCGACGGCCGATGACCGATGCGGCCTTTGTGTCTGCCTTGCGAGACCGGATGCGCCACGAGCCCGTGGTGCTGGCGCCTCGGGCCCCGGTGAGGGCTCGGGCTGCGCTTTGGGCACACCGTTGGAACGCCGTGGCGGCGGTGGCGGGTGTGGCCGCGGTGGCGGGGGTGGCCAGCGTCCTGTGGACCTCCCAGCCCCCCGCGGCACAAATGGAGGCTTTGGGGGAGCCGGCGACCCAAGTGGTGGACAGTGCTCTCATTCGTGACGCCAAGCTCGATCAGTACCTGCGCGCGCACCGCGGGGGTCCTGTGGCGCTGCCTGGTGGCCCCACGGGCCGGTTTGAGACTGTGGTGCTGGAAAAGAAATGAAGACGTTGTGGGTTGGCCTGGCGACGCTGCTGTTTGCGGTGTCCCCTTGCTCGGCTGCCGATGAGGCGCAAGAGCTGCTGGTGCGGATCCAAAGTGCGGCGCGCCAGCACAATTACGTGGGCACCATGGTGTTCACAGCAGGTGAGGTGGTGTCGAGTTCCCGGGTGGCGCACTTCAGCGTCGGTCAACAAAGTTATGAGCGCATGGAAGCCTTGGACGGGCAACTGGAGCGCGTGTACCGACACAACCAGCTCGTGCATTCGTTTTGGCCGCAGGCGCGGGTGGCCACGGTGGAGCGGCGTGAAGCGGTCACCGCCCACCCGCTGTGGTCGCAACTCGATCCTCGCGTCCACGAGGTCTATGAGGCCCGCTTGGTGGGGCAAGATCGAATTGCCGGCAGGCAGGCCCAGGTGTTGATGATGCGTCCCAGGGATGAGTGGCGCTTCGCGCAGCGCTTGTGGGCCGATGCACAAACAGGCCTGATGCTGCGATCCGATGTGCTGGCCGCGCAGGGGGTGGTGCTGGAGTCTTCGGCCTTCTCTGAAGTGCAAATTGGCACCAAGCCACAGCGTGAGTCGGTGTTGGGGCCGATGAAACGATTGGAGGGTTGGCGTGTGGTGGCGGTGCAGCCCATGAACACCCAACTGGAGACCGAAGGGTGGTCGGTCCACAAGCTGCCCACGGGTTTCAGATTGGTGGGCGTGGTCAAGCGACCCCTGGGAGTGCCGGACGCGGAGGGGGCTTCATCGTCTCTGACCGGGTCTGCGCCGACGCTGCAGGCGGTCTTCAGCGATGGCTTGGCCAGGGTCTCGGTGTTCATCGAATCCAAAGAAGGGTCTCTTTCACGGCAGCCCCTCTTGACACAGATGGGGGCCACCCACACTTTGATGAAGCCGCACGGTGAACGATGGTGGGTGACGGTGATGGGCGATGTGCCTGCTGCCACCTTGAAACAGTTTCATGCCGCTTTGGTGCGTCGGCCCTCTTGAGAAGATGGGGCGAGTGGACCGGGGGAGAGACCGGTCAATGGTTGAAGAACGGAGAGTGAGATGATGAAGTGCGAATGGCAGGGTGGATTGCTTCGGGCCTTCGGCCCTCGCAATGACGG
>RFSP01000109.1 GCA_009923895.1 Betaproteobacteria bacterium
CCAATGCCCATGCTGCCGCCACTCTCGGAGTAGATGGCGGTGTTGATGCCCACCAAAGCGCCCCGAGCGTCCACCAAGGCCCCCCCGGAGTTGCCTGGGTTGATGGCGGCATCGGTCTGGATGAAATTTTCAAAGGTGGACAACCCCAACTGGTTGCGGCCCAAGGCGCTGACGATGCCTGAGGTGGCCGTTTGACCCACATTGAAGGGGTTGCCAATGGCCATTACCGGGTCGCCCACTTGAAGTTTGGTGGAGTCTCCCAGGGCCATGACCGGCAGCTTCTTCAAATCGATCTTCAGCACCGCGATGTCGGTGTCGGGGTCGGTGCCCACCACCTTCGCGCGCGCTTCGCGTCCGTCGGCCAATTGCACGAAGACCTCATCGGCGCCCTCGATGACGTGATGGTTGGTCAGCAAATACCCTTCGGGTGAGACGATGACGCCCGAGCCCAAGCCCACTTGTGGCTCATCACGCTCGCCGCGGTCGCCAAAAAAGAATCGAAAGGACGGGTCCTTGGCGTGGGGGTTTCTGGCGGCGGCTTTTTGGGCTGAAATGCTCACCACCGCGGGCATGGCCACCTTGGCGGCCTGAGTAAAGGTCGACGGCCCCTGACCTGAGGGTGGGGCCTCGACCACGGAGAACGAGGACCCCAGTCCGGATCCTTGGAGCCATTGCGGCTTGAGCGTGGCCACCACAAAGACCATGGCCACGGACACGGTGACCGCTTGGGAGAAAATGAGCCAAAGTTTGCGCATGCGGCTTGAATTGGAAAATCTTGCTATCAACCTTGGCGGCCCTGACATGACCGACACCGCGATCCCCGCATTGGACATTGACAGGTACCTGAACACCTTGCTTCAGGTGGATCGCTTTCGGGATTATGGTCCGAACGGCTTGCAGGTGGAGGGGCGACGTCCGGTGCGGTGCCTGGCCTCGGGGGTGACCGCGAGCCTGGCCTTCATCGAAGCGGCCATCGAGGCGGGAGCGGATGCCCTGCTGGTCCACCATGGCCTGTTTTGGCGGGGGCAGGATGGCCGCTTGACCGGATGGCTGCGAGAGCGTGTGTCCCGACTGATGGCCCACGACCTGCACCTCTTTGCCTATCACCTGCCTTTGGATGCCCATGCGCAGTGGGGCAACAATGCCCAACTGGGGCAACGCCTGGGCCTGGAGCGCGACGCGGTATTTGGCGAGCAAGACCTGGGTTTCGTGGGGGCGGCGCCGCAGGGTCTCACGCTCGAAGATTTGGCCCACAAAGTGCGCTTATCGCTCGGTCGCGAACCCTTGGTGGTGCCCGGAGACGGCCGTGCCTTGCGTCGTGTGGCCTGGTGTACGGGAGGGGCTCAAGGCTATTTTGAGTCGGCCGTGGCCGCGGGGGCCGACGTCTTCCTCACAGGCGAGATTTCCGAGCCCCAAGCGCATCTGGCGCGCGAGACCGGTGTGGCCTTTATGGCCTGCGGTCACCATGCCACCGAGCGCTTTGGCGCCCCTGCCTTGGGGGATCATCTGGCCGCGCACTTCGGTGTGCGGCACGTGTTCATTGACGTGCCCAATCCGGCCTGATGCCATGACCACCCCCGAGACACCGCAGCACGACGGCGCCCGCCTTGGGCAGGCGGCCCCACTGCTCATCACCATGGGCGATGCGGCAGGCATCGGGCCTGAAATCGTGGCCAAAGCCTTTGCCGCCGGGCTGGTTGACGATGCCGTGGTGATGGCCGATGTAGAGGTCATGCGTCGCGCCGCTGCCTTGTTGCCGCGAGCCCCGACGGTGGTGCCTTTGTCGGACCCTTCCCAAGCCATGCAAGTGCTTCGGTCAGGGCAGATGCCGGTGTGGACGCCGCCCGGACTGGCGCAAGGACTGGCGTCGTTGCCCTGGGGACGCGTGGACGCGCGCTGTGGCCATGCGGCGGCTCGATGCATTGAAGAAGCCGTGTCCTGGGTGCGTAGGGGACTCGCGAGGGCCCTGGTGACCGCGCCTTTGCACAAAGAAGCCTTGTCTGCAGCAGGGGTGGACTTTCCGGGCCATACCGAGATGTTGCAGGCCTTGTCGGCGCAGGCTGGTCACGCACCTCCGCCCGTGCGCATGATGTTGGCCAATGAGCAGCTCAAGGTGGTGCTGGTCACGATCCACATGTCGCTGCGTCAGGCCTTGGACGCTGTGACCTTTGAGGCGGTGCTGCAGACGCTGCGGATTGCCGATCGGGCGGCCCGGGCGTGGGGCGGGGCGCCCCGCCTGGCCGTGGCTGGGCTCAACCCCCATGCCGGGGAGGGCGGACTTTTTGGTGACGAAGAGCTGCGCATCATTGCGCCGGCCATTGCGGCTGCGCGCCAAGAGGGCATCGATGCCCATGGCCCGTTTGCCCCCGACACCATCTTCATGCGTGCGCGCAATGCACCGGGGCATCCTGGAGAGTTTGATTTGGTGGTGGCCATGACCCACGACCACGGGCTCATTCCCGTGAAGTATTTGGGTGTGGAGCATGGCGTCAACGTCACTTTGGGTCTGCCCTTTGTGCGCACCAGCCCCGATCACGGCACGGCCTTTGACATTGCCGGCGCAGGCAAAGCGGACCCCTCTAGCTTGGTCGCGGCCTTGCAAATGGCCAGGCTGTTGTCAGCCGTTTAAGCCTGCCACCCACCCACCTGGGGTGACGTTCAGCCTTGGGGGTTGACACGTCCGTTAGAATGTTGGGTTGTTTCCACCAGCCCAGCATGCCCGGAGAACTTCATGACTGAAGCCGTCGCCGACCCGGCACGACGTACCTGGATTGCCATCACCTGCGGCGCGGGCGCCGTAGGCGGAGTGGCCGTCGCTGTCCCATTCGTCAGCACCCTGACCCCATCAGAGCGCGCCAAGGCCGCCGGGGCCCCCGTCCAAGTGGACATTTCCGGCGTCAAGCCGGGCGAAAAAGTCGTCGTCGAGTGGCGCGGCAAGCCCGTGTGGATCATTCGCCGCACCCCCGAGCAGGTGGCCTCGCTCGGCAAAACCGAGGCCCAGGTGGCCGATCCCAAGTCGGACCGCAAGCAGTACCCGACACCGGAGTACGCCAAGAACCAACACCGCTCCATCAAGCCCGAGGTCTTTGTGGGTGTGGGCATCTGCTCGCACCTGGGTTGCTCGCCGTCTGACAAGTTCCAAACCGGGGCTCAGCCCTCGCTGCCCGATGACTGGTCGGGCGGGTTCTTGTGCCCTTGTCATGGCTCCACCTTTGACATGGCAGGCCGCGTCTTCAAGAACAAGCCCGCTCCCGACAACCTGGAAGTCCCGCCCCACATGTACCTCTCCGATACGCTGCTGCTGATCGGCGAGGACAAAAAGGCCTGACCCCCACAGAACTGCCTCGAGGTATTCATGGCTGAATTCAAGGAAGCTCCAGCGGGAGCATCGGCAGCGCAGAAGCTGATGACGTGGGTCGACAACCGGTTCCCGGCGACCAAGCTCTACAAAGAGCACATGTCCGAGTACTACGCGCCCAAGAACTTCAATTTCTGGTATTTCTTTGGCTCTCTGGCCGCATTGGTGCTGGTGATTCAAATCGTCACCGGCATCTTCCTGGTCATGCACTACAAGCCCGATGCGGGCCTGGCTTTCGCTTCAGTGGAATACATCATGCGCGATGTGCCCTGGGGCTGGCTGGTGCGCTACATGCACTCCACGGGCGCTTCGGCCTTCTTCATTGTGGTGTACCTCCACATGTTCAGAGGCATGATCTACGGCAGCTATCGCAAGCCGCGCGAGCTGATCTGGATCTTCGGATGCTTGATCTTCTTGTGCCTGATGGCTGAAGCCTTCTTTGGCTACCTGCTCCCCTGGGGTCAGATGAGCTACTGGGGCGCCCAGGTCATTGTGAATCTCTTCGCCGCCGTGCCGTTTATCGGTCCGGATCTGGCGCTGTTGATTCGTGGTGACTATGTGGTGGGTGATGCCACCCTCAACCGTTTCTTCAGCTTCCACGTCATTGCCGTGCCGCTGGTGCTGGTGGGCTTGGTGGCCGCGCACATCATGGCGCTGCACGAAGTGGGGTCTAACAACCCGGACGGCGTGGAGATCAAGGCCAAGAAAGACGCCAACGGCATTCCGCTGGATGGCATTCCTTTCCACCCGTACTACACCATCCATGACATCTTTGGCGTGTCGGTCTTCTTGTTGGTGTTCTCGGCCATCATCTTCTTTGCCCCGGAGTTGGGCGGCTACTTCTTGGAGTACAACAACTTCATTCCGGCCGACCCCATGAAGACCCCGGCGCACATCGCGCCCGTGTGGTATTTCACGCCGTATTACTCCATGCTGCGGGCCACGACCGACCCCATGGTCAACGTGATCGCGGTGCTCGTAGGCTTGGGTGCTTTGGGTGCGGCCTTCTTGGGCGGACTCAAAGGCATGGCCAAGTGGGGCACGCTGGCGGCTGCCGTGGTGGGCATTGCGCTGCTCAAGACCTTCGATGCCAAGTTCTGGGGTGTGGTGGTCATGGGCGGTGCCGTCGTGATCCTGTTCTTCCTGCCCTGGCTGGATCACAGCCCGGTCAAATCCATTCGCTACCGTCCCACCTGGCACAAGTACCTCTACGGCGTCTTCGTGGTGTTCTTCGTGGTTCTGGGTTACCTGGGCATCAAGCCGCCCTCTGACGTGGGCACTTTGGTTTCACAAGCGGGCACGATCTTTTATTTTGGCTTCTTCCTGCTCATGCCTTGGTGGAGCCGCATCGGCGAATTCAAGCCAGTGCCTGATCGCGTGACCTTCCAGCCGCACTGACGCAAGAGGATCCTGCTCATCATGAAGAAACTCCTCCTTTCACTGCTTGCGGCCCTGTCATTCGGGGCGGCGCAGGCCTCTTCCGACGGCATCAGCTGGGATCGTTTCCCCACCGAGCGTGTCACCGACATGGCCTCGTTGCAAAACGGCGCCAAGTTGTTTGTCATCCCCAATGTGGGCATGCCCAATCCGCTGTGGGAAATGCAAGGCGTCCAAAAGGCCGTGTGGGCTGAAGTCAAGGACTCTCACGATCCCGCCAAAGTGGCGCATGTGTTCAAGGGCCTGGAGCCATTGACCGCTGGCACCATGAACGCCGCCCAATTCAATAACGCGGTGGCGGACTTGGTGGCCTTCTTGCAATGGATGGGCGAGCCCGGCCAAAACGATCGCGTCCGCCTGGGCGTGTGGGTCTTGCTGTTCCTGTCCGTGTTCACCGTCTTTGCCTGGCGCTTGAATGCGGCCTACTGGAAAGACGTCAAGTAAATTAAAAGAAGGCGGAAGCCCCCATGATGGTTTTGTACTCCGGCACCACCTGCCCTTATTCGCATCGTTGCCGGTTTGTGCTCTTTGAAAAGGGCATGGACTTTGAAGTTCGTGACGTCGATCTCTTCGCCAAACCCGAAGACATCGCCCTCATGAACCCCTACAACGAGGTTCCCATTTTGGTGGAGCGCGATCTCATTCTTTATGAGTCGCACATCATCAATGAGTACATCGACGAGCGTTTCCCGCACCCGCAACTCATGCCGGGTGACCCGGTGGCGCGTGCGCGTGTTCGGCTCTTCCTCTTTAACTTTGAAAAAGAGCTCTTCTCGCATGTCAACATGCTTGAAGGGCGTGGCGTGAAGGCCACGGAGCGGCAACTGGAGAAGGGTCGCGAGCAAATTCGTGACCGCCTGACTCAGTTGGCCCCCATCTTTGTCAAGAACCGCTACATGCTGGGAGACGACTTCTCCATGCTGGACGTGGCCATTGCCCCATTGCTGTGGCGTCTGGACTACTACGGCATTGAGCTTTCCAAGAATGCCGCTCCTTTGCTGAAGTACGCTGAGCGCATCTTCTCGCGTCCGGCCTACATCGAGGCGCTCACGCCTTCTGAAAAGGTGATGCGCAAGTAAGGAGCGCCGATGGCTCTGGGCACGCGGGCAGCAGCGGTCGTACCATGTCGATACCGATGAATCCCGAAACCCAGGGCGTCTCAACCCGCCCCTACCTGATCCGTGCGCTGCACGATTGGTGCTCCGACCACGGCTTCACGCCTTACCTGGCCGTCTTTGTGGATGCCAGCGTGCAGGTGCCCATGGAGTACGTGAAGAACCAAGAGATCGTGCTCAATGTGGGGCACGACGCCACCAGCGGACTCAAGCTCGGAAACGAGTATGTCGAGTTCAAGGCGCGCTTTGGGGGTGTGCCTCGCGACATCGTGGTGCCCGTGGACCATGTCATCGCCATTTACGCACGCGAAAACGGCCAAGGCATGGCGTTTCCCGTGCCGCAGGCGGGGCAAAAGGGGGTCACATCGGGTGCCGCATCGGGTGACACCGGGGAGCAAGACATGGAGCCTGTCCGCGGGGCGCCGAGCCTGGTGCCGGTGTCTTCGAGCAGTTCTTCGGAGGGATCGGACTCAGAGCCACCCACACCGCCCACCGTGCCGCCGGCCCCGGGGCGACGGCCAGCGCTCAAGCGGGTGAAGTAAAGCCTGAAGCGGACTCCCAGGTCTGCAG
>RFSP01000110.1 GCA_009923895.1 Betaproteobacteria bacterium
CGCGCGCAGAAGTCGTCGATGTAATCCAGCAGACTGCCTTGGCGATTGGCATTGAGCGCGCGGATGGCCTTCTCGTTTTTGATACGGCTGACTTTGTACTGCGGCATGGAATCGGGCAGATCGCGGTACACCCCGCCCGGCCGGAAATAAGCAGCGTGCATTCGCGCGCCAGAAACCGCTTCATACATGTCGAAGAGGTCTTCTCGTTCACGGAAGGCGTAAATGAGAATGTTCATCGCGCCGCAATCCAGCCCGTGTGCCCCCAGCCACAGCAAGTGGTTGAGCAGCCGGGTGATCTCGGCAAACATCACCCGGATGTATTGCGCTCGAATCGGGACTTCAATGCCCAAGAGCTTTTCAATGGCCAAACAGTAGGCATGCTCGTTGGCCATCATGGACATGTAGTCCAGGCGGTCCATGTAGGGCAAAGACTGAATGTACGTCTTGGTCTCAGCCAGCTTTTCAGTGGCCCGGTGCAGCAGCCCGATATGCGGGTCTGCGCGCTGGATCACCTCCCCGTCCAACTCAAGGACGAGACGCAAGACACCGTGGGCTGCTGGATGCTGCGGCCCAAAATTGAGCGTGTAATTCTTGATCTCGGCCATGATCAGTGCGCCCCGCCGTAGTGGTCTTCGCGCACGACGCGGGGCGTGTTCTCGCGAGCTTCAATGGTGACCGGCTGGTAGATCACTCGCTGTGTCTGAGGGTCGTATCGCATTTCGACGTGCCCAGTCACCGGGAAGTCTTTGCGCAAGGGGTGGCCGATGAAACCGTAATCGGTGAGGATGCGGCGCAAGTCTTCGTGTCCCTCAAACACAATGCCAAACAGGTCAAAAGCCTCGCGCTCGTACCAGTTGGCGGCAGCCCACAGAGGGGTGAGCGATGCCACTGCAGGCAGGTCATCATCGGGCGCGAAGACTTTGACGCGCACGCGCCAGTTGTGCGTGACACTCAGCAGGTGCGCCACCACTGCGAACCTTTGGCCTTCCCAAGGACGGTTCTTGTATTGCGAATAGTCCACGCCACACAAATCGATGAGCTGCTCAAATTTGAGCGACGGGTCATCGCGCAAGGTCGCCATCACTGCTGCGTACTCTTGCGCAGAAACAACCAGCGTCAACTCACCCAGGTTCTGTTGAACGTTCAAGAGCGTGGCGCCAAACCGTGTGTCCAGCGCTTGGCGCAGAGAGTTGAGTTTCTGGGTCATGTCCGCGCAATCGTGTTTTCACGACGAATCTTGGCTTGCAGCTGCAAGATTCCATACAACAGGGCCTCGGCCGTGGGCGGACAGCCCGGCACGTACACGTCGACCGGAACGATTCGATCGCACCCCCGCACCACGGAGTAGCTGTAGTGGTAGTAGCCGCCCCCGTTGGCGCAAGACCCCATGCTGATGACCCAACGGGGCTCAGCCATTTGGTCATAGACCTTGCGCATGGCTGGCGCCATCTTGTTGCACAGCGTGCCCGCCACCACCATCAGATCGCTCTGACGGGGACTGGGCCGAAACAGCATGCCAAAGCGGTCAATGTCATACCGGGCGGCCCCCGCGTGCATCATCTCCACTGCACAGCAGGCCAACCCAAAGGTCATTGGCCACAATGAACCGGTCTTGGACCAGTTGATGAGCTTGTCCACCGAGGTGGTGACAAAGCCCTCTTTGAGTACCCCTTCAATGCCCATAGTCGTGTCCCAAGGTCCTCACTCCCAATCCAGGGCACCCTTTTTCCACTCGTAGGCAAAGCCCACCACCAGGATGCCAAGAAAAACCATCATCGCCCAGAAACCTGACGCCCCGATGTCACGCAGGGACACGGCCCATGGAAAAAGGAACGCAATTTCCAGGTCGAACAAGATAAACAAGATGGCCACCAAGTAATAGCGCACATCGAACTTCATGCGCGCGTTCTCAAAGGCCTCGAAGCCGCATTCGTAGGGGCTGTTTTTGGCCGCATCGGGACGGTTGGGGCCAAACAAGAAACCGAGAACCTGGGGGGCCACGCCCACGCCCACGCCCACCAAGATGAAGAGGATGACCGGTAGGTACTCTTGAAGATTCATCGTCGGTCCGTCAGTTAGCAGTCAGAAGAAAAACGGGCACAAAAAAGGCGCGCCGCCCGCAAGTTCTGCCGAACTGCGTCTGGCGCGCCCCCTCTTGTGACCCCTCCGGGATCAGGGCGCTGTGAACCGAGTCCTCAAGACTGCGGGACACATCGTGCTCCTCTTTGGTGCCGACGGCGAGACTCGAACTCGCACAGCTTTCGCCACTACCCCCTCAAGATAGCGTGTCTACCAATTTCACCACGTCGGCGGTTTCAAATTTGCCTCGGCAGGAACCCCAAAGAGTCCGCTGCTGAATCGCCTTAAATTCTAGCGTCAAATGCGACGCATTCGACATCCATGCCGTTTGATCGAGGTCAGGTCAACGGGAAGCCGCTGATGCAACAGGTGCCACGGCCGCAGGACTGACCGGAACCGCCCCCGGAATCACACCCGCAGCGGGCGTGGCAGCACCCGACGACGCAGCCGCGGAAGCCGCCATGGCAGGCTGATCCAACACACTGCCTCCTGTGTTGCCCCTTTGGGATGACCCGTTGGACAAGAAGGCCAGCGCCAAGGTGCAGCAGAAAAAGACCGTGGCGCACAAGGCCGTGGACCTTGAAAGAAAGTTGGCGCTGCCCGTGGCACCAAACAGGCTGCCAGAAGCGCCGCTGCCAAAAGACGCTCCCATGTCAGCGCCTTTGCCGTGCTGAATCAGCACCAGACCGATCATGGTCACTGCTGAGAGCAGTTGCAGGACAAGGACCAATGTCATCCAAAATTGCATGATGAATAAACTCCAGGGGGCTCTTGAATGGAATGAAGGGGCTCAGCCTGCCGCGCGACAGATGGCCACGAAGTCATCGGCTTTGAGCGCAGCGCCGCCCACCAACGCGCCGTCGATATCTGCCTGTGCAAACAGAGACTTGGCGTTTTCGGGCTTGACGCTGCCACCATAAAGAAGGGTCATGGCATCGGCCCGGGGCGTTGCGGCGCGAAGCTGCGCTCGCAAGACCGCGTGCACTTCTTGGGCTTGCTCTGGGGTGGCGGTCTTGCCCGTACCGATGGCCCACACGGGCTCATAGGCCACCACCATCTCCCCAGCACAATGGGCCAGGGCGTGGATCACGGCCGAGAGTTGGCGCTTGACCACCGACTCGGTTTGGCCTGACTCGCGCTCTGCCAGCGTTTCGCCCACGCACACGATGGGTGTCACGCCATGAGCCAAGGCAGCCTTGGCCTTTTCGGCCACCAAGCCATCGCTTTCCGCATGCAAGGCACGCCTCTCGGAATGACCGACGATGACGTAACGACACCCGAACTCTGCAAGCATGCGCGCAGACACTTCGCCGGTGTAAGCGCCCTGCTCGTGAACCGAACAGTCTTGGCCCCCCCAGCGCAAACCGCTGGAGGCCAGGGCCACCGCGGCCTCTGACAAATAGGGAAACGGTGGGCACACCGCCACATCGCACGTGTAGGGCCGAGACTCGAGAATGCCTGACAACAGGGGGGCGTTGGCCGACCGACTGCCGTGCATCTTCCAGTTACCGACCACCAATTTGCGACGCGTCACGATGGTCAACTCCAACGAAGAACGATCTTGCCGACGTGGCTGCTGGACTCCATCAACGCATGCGCTTGAGCGGCTTGCGCCGCTTCAAACACTTGATGGATCACGGGACGAATGGCACCCGACTCCAGCAACGGCCACACGTGCTGTTTGAGCGCTTGCGCGAGTACGGCCTTGTAAGCAATAGGACGCGGACGCAACGTGGACCCGGTCAGAGCAATGCGCTTGCGCAGCAGCAGCCCGGCATCGATGGCACTTTGATTGCCGCCTTGGGTGGCAATGACGGCAATGCGCCCATCTTCTGCCACACACTGAAGTTCACGCGCGATGTAGTCGCCAGCCACCATGTCCAACACCACGTTGACGCCCTTGCCTTGGGTCAAGCGCTTGACTTCGGCGACAAAGTCCTGGGTTTTGTAATTGATGGCGTGGTCGGCGCCCAGCTTCAAGCAGGCCTGGCATTTTTCGTCCGTGCCCGCAGTCACAATCACCGAACTGCCCAAGGCCTTGGCCAAGGCAATCGCCGTCACGCCGATGCCACTGGACCCGCCCTGAACCAACAGGGTTTCGCCCGGCGCCAAACGGGCAATTTCAAAAACGTTTTGCCAAACGGTGAAAAAGGTCTCGGGCAATGACGCCGCCTCAATGTCCGACAGGCCTTGAGGGATGGGCAGGCATTGCGCGATGGGGGCCACACAATATTCGGCATATCCGCCGCCGGCCACCAAGGCGCACACGCGGTCGCCCAAGGCAAAGCCCGCAGCGGCCAATGCGGCGGCGTCACCGGCCGCCACCGTCCCCGCAATCTCCAGGCCGGGCAAATCGGAAATCCCCGGAGGCATGGGGTACAAGCCCTTGCGCTGCAAGACGTCAGGGCGATTGATCCCGCTGGCCGACACCCGAATCAGCATCTCCCCCGCAGCGGGCACCGGCACTTCGCGCTCACACGCACGAAGCACCTCGGGCCCACCCGGCTGGGCAATTTCAACTGCCTTCATCATGGCCCTCGAAGACCCCTGCCCCACCATCAGTCGTGATGACCGGATGCCGGGTTGTCTGACGAAGGTGATGAAGCGGCCGGCGCAGAGGACGACCCATCGCCGCCCTCACGAGGTTCGCGACGGGGACGGTCACCCCGGTCCCCCCGGTCACCACGATCGCCCCGATCACCACGATCGCGCCTGGGGCCTCGATCGCCGCCCTCACGGCGGGGGCGCTCTTCTTCGACCCAGCCTTCGGGCTTTTCCAGCAACGCCTTCATGGAAAGTTTGATGCGCCCCTTGTCATCGGTTTCGAGCACCTTGACCTTGATGACCTGGCCTTCAGACAGGTAGTCGCTGACATTCTCCACCCGCTCGTAGGCGATTTGGCTGATGTGCAACAAGCCGTCTTTGCCAGGCAGGATGTTGACCAGGGCGCCAAAGTCCAACAGCTTGGTGACCGGGCCTTCATAGACCTTGCCCACTTCGGCTTCGGCCGTGATCTCGGTGATGCGACGCTTGGCCACCTCGGCCTTGTCGGCATCGGTCGAGGCGATGGTGATGGTGCCATCCTCGCTGATATCGATGGTGCAACCCGTCTCTTCGGTCAGTGCGCGGATGGTCGCTCCACCCTTGCCGATGACGTCGCGGATCTTCTCCGGGTTGATCTTCATGGAGTACAAGCGCGGCGCGAACTGACTGACTTCGGTCTTGGCTTCGCCCATGGCTTCCACCATCTTGCCCAAGATGTGCAGACGCGCTTCCTTGGCCTGCGCCAAGGCCACTTGCATGATTTCCTTGGTGATGCCTTGGATCTTGATGTCCATTTGCAGCGCAGTGATGCCGGTGGTAGACCCCGCCACCTTGAAGTCCATGTCGCCCAGGTGATCTTCATCGCCGAGGATGTCGGTCAACACCGCGAAGCGATTGCCGTCTTTGATCAAACCCATGGCGATGCCGGCCACGTGGGCCTTCATGGGAACGCCCGCATCCATCAACGCCAAGCAGCCACCGCAGACCGAGGCCATCGACGACGAGCCATTGCTCTCGGTGATTTCGCTGACCACGCGCAAGGTGTAGGGGAAGTCCTCCTTGGAAGGCAGAGCAGCCACCAGAGCCCGCTTGGCCAAACGGCCGTGACCAATCTCGCGACGCTTGGGACTGCCCACGCGGCCCGTTTCGCCAGTGGCGAACGGAGGCATGTTGTAGTGAAGCATGAAGCGGTCTTCAAACTCGCCAGACAGGGCGTCGATGCGTTGGGCATCCCGCTCGGTACCCAGGGTGGCCACCGCCAAGGCCTGGGTCTCTCCGCGGGTGAACAGCACCGAACCGTGGGTGCGAGGCAGCACCGACGTGCGAATTTCAATGGGACGCACGGTGCGCGTATCCCGGCCGTCGATGCGAGGCTCGCCTGCGAGGATCTGGCTGCGAACGATGCGCGCCTCGATCTCAAACAACAAGGCCTCGACCTTGACTTCGTCAAACTCCACGCCTTCGGCTTTCAAAGCGGCTTTGGTGCTGGCATAGGCCTCGCGGCAAGCCTGGGTACGGGCCTGCTTGCTGCGGATTTGGTATGCCGCGCGCAAGGCGCCTTCAGCCAAGGCATTGATTTTTGCAATGAAAGGCTCGTCTTTGACCGGAGGCGTCCAGGTGCCCGCGCTGAGCCATTCGGGCTTGCCGGCCTCACGCACCAGGTCGTGAATGGCGGCCACCGCCACATTGCCTTGCTCATGGCCGAAGACCACGGCGCCAAGCATCACTTCTTCGCTGAGCTGATCGGCCTCGGACTCCACCATCAGCACGGCGGCTTCGGTACCGGCCACCACGAGGTCCATCTTGCTGTCGGCCAATTGCGCCTTGCCCGGATTGAGCACGTACTGGCCGTTCAC
>RFSP01000012.1 GCA_009923895.1 Betaproteobacteria bacterium
GGCGGCGGTGGCTTCAGCCTCGAGCGTGCGGTATCGGTGGGCAAAGATGAGCGCATTGCTGCCCGTGGGCAAGGCCGCCATCAACACCACCACGGACAGGGGCGGCCCCGACAGGTGGACCACATGGTGCGCAAACAGCAGCACGCTGCCTGGCAAGACGATGAGCTTGAGCCAGCCTGTCAACAGCGCGCCGCGGATGCGCCCCCGCAGTCCGTATTGCGCCAGGTTGACGCCGATGAGAAGCAGGCACACCGGCACGACCGCGCGCGACAGGCCCAGCAAGGCCTCGTCAACGGCGGGGTGCAGGCCGAAGCCCGTGGCGTTCCAGGCCATGCCCATGAGCAAGGGCAAGACGACCGGGTGAATCACGGCCTGACGCGCCGTGGTGCGCACGGTGGCCCACCGAGACGCCGTGTGTCCCACCCGGGCCACGTCCAATTCGGCCAGCGCTGTCATGAGGACCAGCAAGAGCAGCCCGTGCAAACTGGTGAGGGTGATGTGCAAGGTCACACCCGGGTCGCCAAAAAGCGCTGCGGCCACGGGGATGCCCATTTGCACGCTGTTGCCATAGGTGGCGGCCACCGTGAAGGTGGCCGGTGCCGCTGCACCCTGGGCCAAGAGCGTGCGGCGCCGGGCGGCATAGACCACCAGGAGGTAGACCGTGGCGGGCACAAAGAACGCGGCGATGGGCCGCCACGGCAAGCTGGCAAAGTCTTGCAGCACCATGGTGCGAAAAAGCAAGGCCGGTACGAACAAGTAAAAGGCCACGTCCGACAGCACCCGACCGGCCCCCGCGGCCGGACCCAGCCATCCCAGTCGGGCGGCCACCCAGCCGCAGGCCACCATCAAAAAGATGGCCAGCAGCTTGTAGACGATCACATCGGTCAAGTCAGGCCTTGGCTGCTTTCTTGGCGGGGGCTTTGCGCGCGGCGGTCTTGGCGGCCCGAGGCTCGAACTCAAACACCACCTTGCCCTCTTTGCTGCTGTAGCTCAGGTAGGCCTTGAACTTGCGACGGGTCTTGTTGGAGACGAAGTTGTCGAGCAAGCCGGTTTTTCCGGTGGTGAGCAGCTTGGCAAATTCCTCGCGCGTGATGGGCTGCTGCAAGATGATCTTGCCGCTCTTGAAGTCACAGGTGACCGGTGCGCCCACGCTGTGTTCGCACACATAAGACGTGCCGTGTTCAAACACGCGACCCTGGCACTTGGGGCAGGCACCCACAGACGTTTGCGCCGAGAAATCCACGGGCTCGCCTTCGGCTTCGGCCGCTTTGTCGGCCTCGCCAAAGTCGAACTCGAGTTTGTAGTTGCCGATTTCTTCGTCCCGCACGAGTTTCATCTCGGCCGTGAAAGGCCAGCCAGCTTTGGAGCGGAAGCCCTCCAGCGGCCCGATCTTGCGGTCTCGCAAGAAGGCCTCGGCCTCGGCGGTCTCAAAGGCCCGACCGGCAGGAATTTTGGTGAAGGAAAAGCCGCAACCTTCTGCGTCACCCGAGGCCCCCGTGCAAGTGAAGCGCCGGTAGTTTTCTTTGACCACACCGCCGCAATGGGGGCACGGCACTGACAGGGTGGCGTAGTCGCCGGGAATGGTGTCGCGGTCGTACTCTTTGGCTTTGCGCACGATGCGCTCGGTCATTTGCGCAATCTCGGCCATGAAGGCGTCGCGCTGCAAGCGGCCGTGTTCCATGAGGGCCAGCTGGTGTTCCCAGTTGCCAGTGAGCTCGGGCTTGGTGAGGTCTTCCACCCCCAACCCGCGAAGCAAGGTCATGAGCTGAAAGGCCTTGGCGGTGGGCACCAAGTCGCGGCCGTCGCGCAGCATGTATTTTTCAGTCAACAGGCCTTCGATGATGGCAGCCCGGGTGGCGGGCGTGCCCAGGCCTTTTTCGGCCATGGCTTCGCGAAGTTCTTCGTCGTCGATGAGTTTGCCTGCGCCCTCCATGGCCGAGAGCAAGGTGGCCTCGGTGTAGCGGGCGGGAGGGCGTGTTTGCAGCCCCTTGGCCTCGACGTGCTCAGCGCGCACCTGCTCACCAGCGGCCACGGGCACGAGGTTGGCGTCTTCGTCTTGGGCTTCGCGTCCGTAAACCGCCAGCCAACCGGGTTGCACCAACACCTTGCCTTGGGTCTGGAAACGGTGGGTGGCGCTGCCCACTTGCACGGTCGATACCCTGGAGGTGACCAAGTACTCCGCGGGCGGATAAAACACCGCGATGAAACGCTTGACCACCAAGTCGTAGAGCTTGGCTTCGATTTCGGAGAGCGACTTGGGCGTCTCCAAGGTGGGGATGATGGCAAAGTGGTCTGAGACCTTGGCGTTGTCAAACACGCGCTTGCTGGGTTTGACATAGCCGTCATTGAGGGCCTTGCGGGCATGTCCAGAGAGCTCGCGCAAGGGGCCGGGCAGGTCTCCATCGGCCAGCACCTCGAAGGTATTGCGTACCGTGGCCAGATAGTCTTCGGGCAGCGCTCGAGAGTCGGTGCGGGGGTAGGTGAGGACCTTGTGCTTTTCGTACAGGGCCTGGGCGATGGACAGCGTGGTTTTGGCGCTGAAGCCCAGGCGCGAGTTGGCCTCCCGTTGCAAGGAGGTGAGGTCGTAGAGCAAGGGCGACGATTGTTTGGTGGGGTTGGACTCTTCGCTCACTTGCGCGGGCTGACCCTGACAGGCCTCGACGATGGCCTTTGCGGCGGCGGCATCCCACAGCCGATCGGCTTTGGCGTCGGCGTCGTTGGGGTCTTTCTTCCATGCGGGGTCAAACCACTTGCCCTCGTAGGTGCCGGCGGCGGCGTCAAAGGTGGCGTGCACCTCCCAATAGCTGCGGGCCACGTGCTTGCGGATTTTTTCTTCGCGCTCCACCACGATGGACAGGGTGGGCGTTTGCACACGGCCGACGGTGGTGAGAAAAAAGCCCCCGTCGCGCGAGTTGAAGGCCGTCATGGCCCGCGTGCCGTTGATGCCCACCAGCCAGTCCGCTTCGGAGCGGCTGCGCGCCGCGTCGGCCAGGCCTTGCATGGAGGCATCGCTGCGCAAGGATTCAAAGCCTTCTCGAATGGCTTGGGGCGTCATGCTTTGCAGCCACAGGCGTTGGATGGGCTTGTTCAATGTGCCCTTGGCGCCAGCAGCGTATTGCTCGATCAAGCGGAAGATGAGCTCGCCCTCGCGTCCGGCGTCACAGGCGTTGACGATGGCGGTGACGTCTTTGCGCTTGAGCAGCTTGACCACCGCGTTCAGCCGGGTCTTGGCCTTGTCGATGGGGGCGAGTTCAAAGTGAGGGGGCACGACGGGCAAATGTGCAAAGCTCCATTTGCCACGCTTGACGTCATAGGCCTCGGGGGCCTTGATTTCCACCAGGTGGCCGACGGCCGAAGTGACCACCCAGGTGTCGTTTTCAAAGTGTTCGGCCAGCTTTTCAAACTTGCCAGACACAGGGGTCAGCGCGCGGACGATGTCCTGGGCGACGCTGGGCTTTTCCGCAATGATGATGGTCTTGCTCATCGGTTCCTTTAGGGCCTGTTTTTAGGGCCTGTTCAAAGCCATGCCTACAATTCGGGTCTCGCGCGCACGTGCGCACACGCACGCACACATGCGTACGCACGCACGCACGCGCCCATGAATTCAATGTACCCAATGAAATCTCGCACGCAAGCCCCCCGTCCGAAGGCACCCCCAAAAAAAACAAGCTCTCGGGTCAAAACCGCGATGGCGGCTGCGGGAGGCCGTCGCATTCAGGTGCGCCGAAGTGGCGTCCACGGCAAGGGGGTCTATGCCTTGCAAGCGATTGCGGCCGGCGAAACCTTGATTGAGTATGTGGGTGAGATCATTTCATGGCCTGAAGCCCTGCGTCGCCATCCGCACGACCCCAAGGACCCCAACCACACCTTCTACTTCAGCCTGGACGATGGCCGGGTGATTGATGCGGCCCATGGCGGCAATGCCTCGCGTTGGATCAACCACGCGTGCGACCCCAATTGCGAAGCCGACGAGACCGCGGGCCGCGTGTTCATCAAGGCGCTGAGGGATTTGCAGCCCGGAGAAGAACTTTTCTACGACTACGGGCTCACCATTGACGAGCGTTACACCCCGGCGCTGAAGAAGCAGTACGAATGCCGCTGCGGCAGCCCGAATTGCCGGCGCACCATGTTGTCGCCCAAGCGGCGTTGAACCTGGCCGGGCATGACCTCTGACCTGCGCCGGTCGTTGCTGGAGGCGCTTGCGGCTGGGGGGGGCGAAGACCCCGGGGAGCAGGTGCAGATCGATCTGGTCGACGAGATCGACTCCACCAACACCGCCTTGCTGGAACGGGCCCGGACCACGGGCGACCTGCGGCCGCGGCTGCTCATGGCTTGGCGGCAGACGCAAGGCCGGGGGCGTGCGGGCAGGCCCTGGGCCGGCGAGCCCGGTGCGTCCTTGACTTGGTCTTGGGCCCAGGTGCTGAAGTCGGCCGACTGGTCGGGGCTGTCGCTGGCTGTGGGGACGGCGCTGGCCGACGCACTGGACCCGGATGCCTCCTCAGGTGCTCCACGGTTGGTCTTGAAATGGCCCAACGACTTGTGGATCAGAGATGCCCAGGCCCCCTTGGGAGGGCGCAAAGCAGGTGGCATCTTGATTGAGACGGTTTCGGTGCAGGGCGTGCGTTTGTGTGTGGTGGGGGTGGGGCTGAACGTGCGCCCGTTGCCCGAGCAGACCGCCAAGAGTTTCACCACGGGCATGGGATGCCTGCAAGAGCTCGATGCGAGATGGGATGCCGCCGAAGCCCTGTTGCGTGCGGCCCCGGCGGTGGCGCACGCCTTGGATTTGTTTGAGCGCGAAGGGTTTTCGGCCTTTCAGCAAGCCTTTGACCGTCGAGATGTGTTGCGCGGACGCCCGGTGGTGACTTCGGGCACCCCTGCGCTTCAAGGCACCGCCTGCGGCGTGGCTGCAGACGGCGCCTTGTTGGTGCGCATGGCCGATGGGCAGGAGCGCTCGGTGGTGGCCGGCGAGGTGAGCGTGCGCCCGAGCCCCGTGGCTTGATCACGTGCGATCAAGCGCTGCGGGAGGGTCGTCGGCCTTGCCGACGCAAGAGCCAGGCCGCGAACCACAGGGCCAAGAGCCACACCACCGACATCGTGCCACCGCCTCCGGAGTTGGAGGGCGTGGGAGTTGGAGTGGGCGGGACGGGCGCCGCTGCCACCACGATGCTCAAGTCGGCGCTGGCTTGCACGCCCAAGTCGTCTGTGACGGTCACCTGCACCACCACGGTTCCCGCGCCTGAGGGCAAGAAAGCGGCCGTGGCTGCGTTGGTGGCCGTTGAAAAACCGGTGGCCACACCGCCGCCATCTTTGAGGGTCCAGGCATACGCCGCGACGGTGCGACCTGCCCCCACGGTGCTGTTGGCAGCAGTGACTTGCACGCTGGATCCCGCCGTGGGCGATGCCGTGGTGAGCTCCGCCTTGGCCACGGGTTTGACGACGGACGCGGCCACTGCCGCTGCCGCATCGAGCATGCCTGCGCCGCAGGTGGTGGTGGTGCAGTAGCACTCGAGTTGCTCGGTGCTGGTGGGAGGTTTGCACTGCGCCGTGTCAGCGGCCGAGCCCGTGGTGGGGAAGGCGCGGGCCGTGGTTTGCAAAATGCGTTTGACGTCTGCAGGCGTGAGCGAGGGGTTGGCCGACATCATCAAGGCCACCGTGCCGGCAACGATGGGTGAGGAGAAGCTGGTGCCCACGCTGGCATTGGTGCTGTCAGAGTAGGTGTAGCCCCCTGCCACCGGCCCTTGCGTGCCCGAGTTGAGGGCCGTGATGATGGGATACAGGCACGCCCCCGTGAGGTTGACGCAATTGCCCCCCGGCGCCGAGATGGCTATCTCGGGGCCCAAGTCAGAAAAGCCCACCTTGGTGCCGATGTGGCGCAGGCCGCCGATGGCCAAAACGCCTGGGCAATTGGCCGGCGTGCCCACGGCCAGCCCCGCACTGTTGCCGGCAGCGGCCACCACCACCACCCCTTTGGCGGTGACGGCCGACATCACGTCTTTGTAGGACTGTGGACAGGTCCCATCGGAGCCCAGGCTCATGTTGATGACCTTGGCCGGTGTGGGGTTGGCGGGCACACCGGTCTGATCCAATCCCGCCGACCAGTACATGGCGGCTTGAATGTCGGAGTCGTACCCGCCGCACTTGCCCAGCACGCGCACGGGCAACACCTTGGCGTTGCTGGCAATGCCGGCCATGCCGATGCCGTTGTTGGTGGCCGCCGCGATGATGCTGGCCACTTGTGTGCCATGCCAGGAGCTTGAGGAGGCGCCACAACCGTGAAAAAAGCCGCCGGTGTTTTTGTCTTCTGCCGACGTGATCCAGTCGCCTGGGTCGGCCGGGTCCGCGTCACGGCGGTCTCCATCGTTGGCCACAGCCGCGTTGTCGATGAAGTCGTATCCAGTCAAATATTGGCCCTGCAGATCGGGGTGGTCTTTGAGGATGCCCGAATCGAGCACGGCCACCACCATGGAGGAAGCCCCCCGTGTGCGGTCCCAGGCCCCAGGCAAGTTGGCGGCTGACAAGAACGTGGCATCGGGCGCACGCAGATACCACTGACCCACAGCCGGGCCAGCGCCGTTGGTGGGGCCGGTGGCATACAGCGGGTCCGTGGGCACCCACAAGGCGCGACGGATGCGGTCCACCTCGGCGTACTCGATGTGGGGGTCTTGCGCGAGCTTGGCGGCCAACGCTTGCGCGCTCAGGCCTCGCGCCATGAGGACTTGGCCGCGAGGGCCCACGGCGCGGCCCGAGGTGAGGGTCACACCCACACGGCTGGAGAGGACGTCCGCACGGCGCTGCAGCAGGTCACGGGCCACGGTCTCGTCGACCGATGCGTCCACAGACAAGGTCTTGGTGAGCTCGGTGCCCTCTTTGAATTTCACGATCACCCGAGCCATCGATGCTGCCGCAGCGTCCATCGATGTCAGGTCAGAGGCCGCTCGCAAGGCGGTGGAGGTGGCCAGCAGCCCGGGCGCGGCCAAGAAAGCCAGCAGGCACCCCAGCAGCCGCACGGAGCGCTGCAGTGCCATCACAGAGGACCCCAGGGCGGGCAATACGGCGAAAACAGAATGACGCTTCATAACGCCACAGTGTAGGCCCACCCGAGGGGCTCAAACCCGCAAAAAGGTCATCCGGCGATGACCCGTGCCATCTCCAGCACCTTGTTGGAGTAACCCCATTCGTTGTCGTACCAGGCCACCACTTTGACAAAGGTTTTGTCCAGGGCGATGCCGGCTTCAGCGTCGAAGACACTGGTGCAGGGCTCGCCGCGGAAGTCGGTGGCCACGACCTTGTCTTCGGTGTAGGCCAGCACGCCCTTCATGGCACCTTCACTGGCGGCTTTCATGGCCGCGCAGATGGCACTGTAGTCGGCCTCTTTGACCAACTCCACGGTCAGGTCCACCACCGACACGTCGGAGGTGGGCACGCGGAAGGACATGCCGGTGAGCTTTTTGTTGAGCTCAGGGATGACCACGCCCACGGCCTTGGCGGCGCCCGTGGACGAGGGGATGATGTTTTCCAAAATGCCGCGGCCGCCGCGCCAGTCTTTGTTGCTGGGGCCGTCCACGGTCTTTTGGGTGGCTGTGGCCGCATGCACCGTGGTCATCAGGCCGCGTTTGATGCCGAAGGTGTCGTTGAGGACCTTGGCCACAGGAGCCAGGCAGTTGGTGGTGCAGCTGGCGTTGCTGATGATGGCCTGTCCGGCATAGGTCTTGTGGTTCACACCGTAGACGAACATGGGCGTGTCGTCTTTGGAAGGCGCCGACATGATGACTTTCTTGGCACCGGCATCGATGTGTTTTTGTGCGGTGTCTTTGGTGAGGAAGAGACCGGTGGACTCGATGACCACATCGGCCCCAATCTCGCCCCATTGGAGCTCGGCAGGATCTTTGACAGCGGTCAGGCGGATGCGTTTGCCATTGACGATGAGGGTCTGGCCCTCGACCGATACGGTGCCCTTGAAGCGGCCATGCACCGAGTCGTACTTGAGCATGTAGGCCAGGTAGTCGGGTTCGAGCAGGTCATTGATGCCCACCACCTCGATGTCGGAGAAATTTTGTGCTGCCGCACGAAACACCATGCGTCCGATGCGGCCGAAGCCGTTGATGCCAACCTTGATGGTCATGACAGATCCTTCGTCAGAGATTGAAAAAACGAGAAAGCAAGAAAAGGTTCATGGAGGGTCAACGGGTCGCAAGCACTCGACGCACCACGGCTGCCACATTCTCGGCCGTGAACCCGAAGTGTTTGAACAACACGCCACCGGGAGCGCTTTCACCAAACCGGTCCAAGCCCACCACAGCCGAACAGCCGTATTTCCACCAGCCTTCGCTCACGCCGGCTTCGACCGCAATGCGCGGCAACTTCGGGGGCAGCACCAGGCTCTTGTATCGGGTGTCCTGGCGATCAAACACCGAAGTGCTGGGCACACTGACCACTCGCACCGCCACGCCGGTTTTCGCCAGCTCGGCTTGCGCGTGCAGGGCCAGCGTCACTTCGCTGCCGGTGGCCAGGATCACCGCCTGGGCCTTCTTTTTGAGACCCACTTCAGACGGCTCGGCCAGCACGTAGGCGCCTCGCGCAATGTCTTTCAGGTCGGACTTGGGCAAGTAGGGCAAGTTTTGACGGCTGAGCAGCAACGCGCTGGGGCGAGCCGCGTTGCGCAGCGCTTCGCGCCAGGCCACCACGGTTTCGGCGGTATCGGCGGGACGCCAGACGTCCAAGTGGGGGATGAGACGCAATGAAGCGCCGTGCTCCACGCTTTGGTGCGTGGGGCCGTCTTCGCCCAAGCCGATGGAGTCGTGAGTGAACACATGGATGACCCGACGGTTCATGAGCGCCGCCATGCGGATCGCGTTGCGGCTGTAGTCGCTGAAGGTGAGAAATGTGCCGCCGTAGGGGATGAAGCCCCCGTGCAAGGCCAGGCCATTCATGATGGCGGCCATGCCAAATTCGCGCACGCCGTAGTTGATGTGACGCCCACCGTTGGGTGCGCCCGCATCGTCAAAACGCAAAGCGGGCGTGGACGAGGTGTTGGTGAGGTTGGAGCCCGTCAAGTCGGCCGACCCGCCCAGCATTTCGGGCAGGGCCTGCGTGAAGGCCTCCAGCGCGATCTGGCTGGCTTTGCGGGTGGCCACTGTGTCGGCCTTGGCCTGGGCGGCTTGCAAGGCTTGCTCAGCGAGCTGATCAAAATTTGCGGGCAGTTCGCCTTTCATGCGGCGCTGGAACTCGGCTGCCTCGGCGGGGTACTGTTTGCGATAAGCCGCCAAGGTCTCGTTCCAGGCCTTTTGGGCCGCGCGGCCACGGTCTTTGGCGTCCCACAGGGCGTACACGTTCTTGGGGATGACAAAGGGCTCGTGCGACCAGCCCAGGGCTTCGCGCGTGAGCTTGATTTCATCGGCCCCCAGAGCCTCGCCGTGGGCTTTGGCCGTGCCAGCCCGGTTGGGCGACCCCTTGCCGATGGTGGTGCGGCAGATGATCAAGGTGGGTCGGGTGGCCGAGGCTTTGGCCTGGGCCAGGGCGGCATCAACGGCGGTCACGTCATGGCCGTCTACGGGCCCGACCACGTCCCAGCCATAACCGCGAAAGCGCAGGGTCACATCGTCCACGTACCAGGGCTTGATGGGGCCGTCGATGCTGATGCCGTTGTCGTCGTACAGCGCCACCAGTTTGTTGAGCTTCCAAGCACCGGCCAGGGCGCAGGCCTCGTGACTGATGCCTTCCATCATGCAGCCGTCACCCAGGAACACGTAGGTGTGATGGTCCACGAGGCGGTGGCCAGGGCGATTGAACTCATGGGCCAACAGCTTTTCTGCCAAAGCCAAGCCCACCGCGTTGGTGATGCCCTGGCCCAGGGGGCCGGTGGTGGTTTCCACGCCCGGGGTGATGTCCACCTCGGGGTGGCCGGGGGTTTTGCTGTGCAGTTGGCGAAAGTTGCGCAACTCGCCCATGGGCAGGTCGTAGCCACTCAAATGCAGCAGGGCATACAAGAGCATCGAGCCGTGGCCATTGCTGAGCACAAAGCGGTCGCGATCGGCCCAATGCGGGTCGGTCGGGTTGTGCTTGAGGTGGCGGCCCCACAAAGCCACTGCCATCTCCGCCATGCCCATGGGGGCCCCGGGGTGACCGGAGTTGGCCGCCTGGACGGCGTCCATGGCGAGGGCACGGATGGCGTGGGCCATCTCGACAGAAGAAGTGGGGGTCGTTGAGGACATGGGTGCTAAAGGTAAAGGGGGTAAGGGGGCTGCGAGGCGCCAGAAACGCCGGAGGATGAGGGAGGGATCAGGGATTCCCCGGATTTTAGCGGCGCCTACACTGCCGGTCGATGAGTCCCAAAGCCTTCATTTTGGCGGCCGGAAGGGGCGAGCGCATGCGCCCCCTCACCGATCAAACGCCCAAGCCTTTGCTGCACGTGGGCGGCAAACCCTTGGTGGCTTGGCATTTGGAGGCGCTGTCGCAAGCCGGCGTGCGCGAGGTGGTCATCAACACGGCGTGGCTGGAGTCGCAGTTTGAGCCGGCACTGGGAGACGGCCGACGCTGGGGGCTGACCATTCGGTGGTCTCACGAGGGACGCGACCACGGTGGGGCGCTGGAGACGGCCGGGGGCATTGCCAAGGCCCTGGCCGGGCTGGGCGAGGTGTTTTGGGTGGTCTCGGGCGATGTGTTTTTGCCGGGATTTGCCTTTGACCTGGCTCAGGCGCAGGCGTTCGCCCAGGGGCCTGCTTTGGCGCACTTGTGGTTGGTGCCCAACCCCGAGCACCACCCCCGCGGGGACTTTGCGTTGGCGCCGTCAGGTCAGGTCGAGAGCTCAGACGTTGCCAACGAAGGTCGCCGTCTCACCTGGGCCAGTGTGGGCCTTTTCAAGGCCGAGATGTTCGCGCAGCTGCAGGTAGGGACGGCTTTGCCCCTGCGGCCCTTGTTGGATGCGGCCAGCGCCCGGGGCCTGTTGACCGGACAGCGTTGGGACGGCCCTTGGACCGACGTGGGCACGCCCGAGCGCCTGGAGGCCTTGAGAAAGAGCTTGGGCTGAGGCGGACTCAGTCCGTCTGAATTGTCTGAGGCGGCCTCAGTCCGCCAGTGCGCCGGTCAGGGCCTCGATGCGTTGCATCAGCTCGGGCGTGAGGCGTGCAGCCACATCCACCGCACCCAAATTGTCTTGGAGCTGAGCCACTTTGGAGGCCCCGGTGATGACGGTGCTCACGCGCGGGTTCTTGGTGCACCAGGCAATGGCCAACTGGGCCGGGGTGGCATGAATTTCAGCGGCGAGCTTTTCGAGTTCGGCCACGGCCGCATTGCGGGCGCTGTGGGTCAGGCCCTCGCGCAAGAAAGACATGGTCTCCATGGCACCGCGCGATCCTGCGGGGATGCCATTTCGGTACTTGCCCGTGAGCAGGCCCGACGCCAGCGGACTCCACGTGGTCAGGCCCAGACCAATGTCTTCGTAGAGTCGGGCGTACTCTTGCTCCACCCGCTTGCGATGAAAGAGGTGGTACTGCGGTTGCTCCATGACCGGCTTGTGCAGGTGGTGGCGCTCGGCAATGTCCCAGGCGGCCCGGATGTCGGCGGCGCTCCACTCGCTGGTGCCCCAATACAGCGCTTTGCCTTGGCGAATCATGTCGCTCATGGCCCAGACGGTCTCTTCGACCGGGGTGTGTGGGTCGGGCCGGTGGCAATACACCAGGTCAATGTGGTCCAGACCAAAGCGCTTGAGCGAGCCGTCAATGGCTTGCATGAGGTACTTGCGATTCAAAGTGTTGCGGCGATTGATGGCCTCGCCTTCGCGGTCCAGGCCCCAAAAGAATTTGGTCGACACCACGTAACTGACGCGAGACCACTTGAGACGGCGCAGGGCTTCGCCCATGACTTTTTCGCTTTCTCCCAGCGCATAGCCTTCGGCGTTGTCAAAAAAATTGATGCCGGCGTCAGCGGCCGCGGCCATCATTTCAACGGCGGCGTCGACATTGACCTGGTTGTGATAGGTCACCCAAGAACCCAATGACAATGCGCTGACGCGAAGCCCAGCACGGCCCAGACGGCGGTATTCCATTTTCAAACCCTTCTTGAAGGCTGACTTTGAGGCAGACTGTGGTCTGGCCTTCTCAGTCCCAAAGGCTGCAAGCCTATCGCAATCCGAATTGGCACAGAATCTGTCATGACTTCTTCGCCCCGCCTGAAACTGGCCATCATTGGCGCCGGACCCGTGGGGTTGTCGCTGGCGGTGCATGCCGCGCGTTCGCTGCCCACGGCCGACGTCACGCTCTTTGATGCGCGTGCGCTGGACAAAGACTTGTCGCGCGACCCGCGCACCTTGGCCATTTCCTGGGGCAGCGTGCAATTGCTGCAGCGCTTGCAAGCGTGGCCTCAAGAGGTCTCGCAGCCCATTGCCCATGTGCATGTCTCGCAAGTGCCGCCGACTTGGCCGGCCTGGGGCGCGCCGGGTGCGCAGATTCAACCCAAGGTGGATCTCAGCGCTGCCGAGCTGGGGGTGCCGCAGTTGGGGGCCGTGCTGGCCTACGGCCGTTTGGTGACCCGGTTGCAAGAGGCTTGGAACACGGCCGTGGCCAACGATTCAGCCCGATTGCACACGCGCTTTGGCGCGCCGGTACAAGGCTTGAAACCTCTCTCCGACGGCGTGGAAGTGGATGCAGGCATTGCCGAGTCGTTTGACTTGGCGGTGGTGGCCGAAGGTGGGGTCTTTGCCGATCAAGCGCGAAAGGCAGTGACCCGTGACTACGCACAAACGGCCTGGGTGGGGACCGTCCGGCTTGAGAACGGGCGGCCTGGATGGGCTTTTGAACGATTCACGCGGCACGGACCTCTGGCCTTGTTGCCTTTGGCCTCGGCCGCGACGCAAGGATCCTCACTGAGCGCTGCGTTGGTGTGGTGCGTCCCCACGGCGCAGGACCCGGTGTCAGGCTTGACGGCTCTTCAACGCCAGGCCGTCTTGAATGCCCTCTTGCCGTCAGAGGCCGGCCGGGTGGTGGAGGTGAGTGAGCTGAAGTCCTTTGCACTCGGCCTGAATGCGGAGAAGACGTTGGTTCAGGGGCGGCGCATCTGCATTGGCAATGCGGCCCAGACCATGCACCCGGTCGCAGGGCAGGGTTTCAATTTGGGCCTGCGCGACGCGTTTGCCTTGGTGCAAGCGCTGCAGTTTTCCCCCGACCTGGCCACGGCCCTGCGGCGTGTGGAGTGGGCGCGTGCGCCAGACCGCTGGGCCTTGATGGCCACCACGGATTTCCTGGCACGCAGCTTCACGTGGACCGGTCCGGGCCTGGGCGCGGCTCGCGGCCTGGCCTTGGCCCTGATGGACCGCGTCACACCCCTCAAGCAGGCACTGGCCCGACAGATGATGTGGGGCCTGCGCTGAGTTGCTGCCGATGTCTCAGAGCCGACGATGCGCCAAGGCGGGCAGCTGGGTGCGCACCTGGTTCAGGCGGGAGTCCGCAAGATCGGCCACCACCACGCCTTCGCCTTCGGGCAGCACGGCCAGCACTTCGCCCCATGGGTCAATGACCATGCTGTGGCCCCAGGTGCGACGGCCGTTGGCATGCTGACCGCCTTGGGCCGGCGCGATGACATAGCACTGGTTTTCCACGGCCCGTGCACGCAACAAGAGTTCCCAATGGGCCTGTCCGGTGGTGTAAGTGAAAGCCGCAGGCACACACATCAAGTCGCACGGGCTCATTGAGCGATAGAGCTCAGGAAACCGCACGTCGTAGCACACGCTCAAGCCCACCCGGTGTCCGTCGGCCTCAAAGGCCACCGGATTTGAGCCGCGCTCCAAGACCTGCCCCTCGTCATAGCGCTCTTTGCCATTGTCAAAGGCAAAGAGGTGAATCTTGTCGTAGCGTGCGGCCACTTGCCCCTCGGGTGAATACACCCAGCAGGTGTTGCGAACCCGCTCGACAGGACCGTCGCTGGCGTCTCGGACAGGCATGGTGCCTCCCACCAGCCAGATCTTGTGGGTGCGTGCGGCGTTTTGCAGCATGGACTGAATTGGCCCTTGGCCGGCCACTTCGGCCACCGCCAGCTTGTCGCGGTCTCGCTGGCCCATGAGACAAAAGTACTCGGGCAGGGCCACCAGCTGGGCACCTTGATGGGCGGCCTCGTCTATCAGTCGACGGGCGGTTTGGAGATTTTGCTCGACGTCCCAGCCGGACACCATTTGCACTGCAGCGATCTTCATGGCTGCGATTGTGCACCCGGGGGGCGAAGGGTGTCTGACCCTGGCAAGCGCTGACGACCGTCCGGTCTCGAAAACCCAGAACCCATGTCAACCAAAGGTTCCATGTAACCTGCGAATCAATGTCTTCTGTCTTGCCGGCCCGGGCTGATCACAGCCGCTTTGTTCAACGCATCCGTCGACGCTACCAGGCGCAACTCGACTTGCTGACGCCAGGCTTGCCGACCTCGCAGTCCATGCGGCAGACCGTGGATGCGTTGATGCTTCAAGGCGCGGGGCTGGGCTCGGCCTTGCGCGTGATGCGTCAGCTGGTGCTGGAGCGTCTGGCCGTGCTGGACGTGGAGGCGCAAGCCCCCCTGCAAGCGGTCACTGGCGCCATGACCGAATTGGCAGAGGTGAGCTTGGAGCTCGCCTTGGCTCACGCGCTCAAAGAATGTGATCTTCAATACGGAGCCCCTTTGGATGCGCAGGGGCGGCGCATTGATTTTTGGATCGTGGGCATGGGTAAGCTCGGCGCGCGCGAGCTCAATGTCTCTTCCGACATCGACCTGATCTATGTGTACGAGGACCCAGGCGAGACCGCGGGCCCCCAATCGGTGTCAGCGCATGAGTATTTTTCTGAGGTGGCCAAGCGTCTTTACGCTTTGATTGGCGACACCACCGAGGATGGCTTTGTGTTTCGTGTGGATCTGGCCTTGCGGCCCAACGGCAACTCCGGCCCTCCCGTGGTGAATTTGGCCATGTTGGAGGAGTACTTTTTGGTACAGGGCCGCGAATGGGAGCGTTTTGCCTGGCTCAAGAGCCGGGTGGTGGCGCCCCGGGCGTCGGTGGAAAGTGGCCGGGTGCTGCCCTTGCGCGACCTGGTCACGCACTTTGTCTACCGCAAGTACCTGGATTACGGGGTGTTTGAAGGCCTGCGCCAACTCCACCGCAAGATTCGAGAAGAAGCCCATCGGCGAGCCGCCGGCAGGCCCGAACGCACCAACGATGTCAAGCTCTCGCGCGGAGGGATCCGCGAAATCGAGTTCATCGTGCAGTTGATGCAGGTCGCGCGCGGAGGCCAGTTCCCGGAGATCAGAACACGCTCCACCTTGAAGGCTCTGCGCAAGCTCACAGCGCGCAATCTCATGAAGCCCACCACGGCCGAGAAGTTGGCGCAGGCCTACGAATTCTTGCGACGCGTGGAGCACCGCATACAGTACCTGGACGACCAACAGACCCATCTGCTGCCCACGGCCGATGCCGATTTGTCTTGGATCGGTGCGAGCTTGCACATGCAAGGGCGCGACGAGGCTTGCGAGCTGGTGGACCGGCTGTGCGAGATCCGCGAACTGGTGGCCACCGAGTTTGACGCTTTGCTGCATGACGGCAGATCGCCCGACCCTGCGGGCGCTCAGAGTTGTCGCTACTGTGGCGGCGAGGTGTGTGCCATCGACAGCGAAGGGCTGATCGAGTGTTTGCCAGCACCGCTGGGTGAACGTGTGCGGGCCTGGGCTGCTCAGCCTCGAGTGAGCCGACTTCGCGACGAGAGCAAATTGCGACTGGGGCGCCTGGTGCAACGGGCACACCAGTGTGTGGAAGATGCGGGATGCACCCTGGAGGCGGCCTTGCGCCTCATCGATTGGATGGAGCCCTTGCTGCGAAGGGAGAGCTATCTCACCTTGCTGGTGGAGCGCCCGGAGGTGCAAAAGCGCCTGCTTCGCTTGCTGGGTTTGGCCCGTTGGCCCATGCAATACCTCATGCGCCACCCCGGGGTCATTGATGAGCTGGCGGACGAGCGCTTGCTGCACCAGCGTTTTTCACGCGACGAGTATGTGAACGATTTGGAGCAGCGACATGCCGCCTGGACCCGTTCAGGCCAAGCCGATGAAGAATCATTGCTGGACACTTTGCGTCACGCTCACCACGCCGAGGTCTTTAGAACCTTGGTGCGGGACGTGGAGGGGCAACTCAGCGTGGAAGAGGTGGCCGACGACCTCTCGGCCCTGGCCGATGCAACGCTGGAGACGGCCTTGCGTTGGGCGTGGGCGCTCTACAAGTCTCGTCACCGAGAGTCGCCCGCTTTTGCAGTGATTGCCTACGGCAAGCTTGGGGGCAAAGAGCTCGGCTATGGCAGCGACTTGGATGTGGTCTTCTTGTACGACGACGCCGATGAGCCCGACCGTGATCGCGCCCAGGAGATCTATGGAGGCTTTGTCCGCAAGGTCATCACCTGGCTCACCCTGCGCACGGGGGCTGGCGAATTGTTTGACATTGACACGGCCTTGCGTCCCAACGGCAATTCGGGCCTGTTGGTGACCTCTGTGCAGGCTTTTGAACGATATCAAGAAGGCCGCGGCTCGAACGCCGCCTGGACCTGGGAGCATCAGGCGCTGACGCGGGCCCGGTTTTGCGCCGGGGCTCGATCGATCGCCCCCCGTTTTGAAGCGGTGCGTCAAGAAGTGTTGACCTCACCGCGAGACCGCCAGGCGCTGTGGAGTGAGGTTCAAGCCATGCGCGACAAAGTGCGTCAAGCGCACACCGTGCCGCAGGGGCGGTTTGATGTGAAGCACAGTCCGGGTGGCATGATGGACGCCGAATTTGTCGTGCAGTTCTTGGTGCTCTTGCATGGCGCAGACCACCCCGAGCTCTTAGCGAATGCAGGCAATATCGCGCTGCTGCAACGCGCAGAAGAGGCAGGTTTGCTGCCGGTGGGGGTGGGC